>DATFMW010000301.1:0-7119 GCA_035266765.1 Gaiellaceae bacterium
GGTCCGGCTCGTACAATCGCCGCGTGGACTTCGAGACCCGCGCGATCCACGTCGGCCAGGAGCCCGATCCCGCCACCGGCGCGATCATCACGCCGATCTACCAGACGTCGACGTTCGTCCAGGACGCGGTCGGCGAGCACAAGGGCTTCGACTACGCGCGCGTCGCGAACCCGACGCGGACGGCGCTGCAGGAGGCGCTCGCCTCGCTCGAGTCGGCCGAGCACGGGATCGCGTTCTCGTCCGGCCTCGGCGCGGTGACGACGCTCATGCACCTGCTCTCGCCGGGCGACCGCGTCGTCCTGATCGCCGACGTCTACGGCGGCGTCTACCGGATGACCTCGCAGGTCTACGAGCCGAAGGGCTACGTCTTCGACTACGTCCCCGCCGACGAGTTCGGGAATCTCGCCGCGCACCTCGACGAGCGGACGCGGATGGTGTGGATCGAGTCGCCGTCGAACCCGATGCTGAACGTCGTCGACATCCGGGCCGCCGCCGACGCGGCGCACGCGGCCGGCGCGATCCTCGTCGTCGACAACACGTTCGCGACCCCGTACCTCCAGCGCCCGCTCGAGCTCGGCGCCGACGTCGTCGTCCACTCGACGACGAAGTACCTCGGCGGCCACTCCGACGTGATCGGCGGCTTCGCGGCCACGAATGACGACGCGATCGCGGAGCGGCTGCGCTTCCTGCAGAAGTCGCTCGGCGCCGTGCCCGGCCCGTTCGACTCGTGGCTCGTCCTGCGCGGGATCAAGACGCTCGCCGTGCGGATGCGGAAGCACTGCGAGAACGCGGCCGCCGTCGCCGGCATGCTCGTCAGCCAGCCGACAGTCGAGCGCGTCCTCTACCCCGGCCTGCCCACCCATCCCGGCCACGAGATCGCTGCGCGGCAGATGCGCGACTTCGGCGGCATGGTCTCCTTCCTCGCCGCCTCGCCGGACGAGGCGGCCGCGATCGCCGGCCGCACGAAGCTCTTCGCGCTCGCCGAGTCGCTCGGCGGCGTCGAGAGCCTGATCGAGGTGCCCGCCCGGATGACCCACGCCGCCACCGCGGACGCGCCGTTCGCCGCCCCGCCGAACCTGATCCGCCTGTCGGTCGGGATCGAGTCGGCGGAGGACCTCGTCGCCGACCTCGAGGAGGCGCTCGTCCCGTGAGTGCACCCCAGGACGTCGTGTTCGTCGAGATCCCCGCGGGCTCGCGGAACAAGTACGAGTGGGACGACGAGCTCGGCGGGATCGTCCTCGACCGGCGCCTGTTCACGGCGATGGCGTACCCGGCCGACTACGGTTTCATCGAGGGCACGCTCGGCGAGGACGGCGACCCGGTCGACGCGCTCGTGCTCGCCTCCGACCCGACGTTCCCCGGCTGCCGCATCCGCGTCCGCACGATCGGCGTCTTCCACATGTCGGACGAGAAGGGCCCGGACGAGAAGCTGCTCTGCGTCCCGCTCGGCGACCCGTCGTTCGAGCGCGTCCGTGACGTGCACGACGTGAACGCGGAGCTCCGCGACGAGATCGAGCACTTCTTCCAGCGCTACAAGGACCTCGAGCCGTCGAAGCGGACGGACACGCGCGGCTGGGGCAACCGCCACGAGGCGGAGGAGATCGTCGCGGCGGCGAGGAAGAGGATCGCGGAGTGAGCACGATCGAGCCGATCGACCTGCACCACCTCGGCCGCGAGCGCGTGATCGCCTCCTACCTGCTCGACACCGAGGACGGGCCGGCGCTCTTCGACTGTGGGCCGGCGACGACGGTGGACGCGTTGAAGGCCGGGCTCGCCGAGCGCGGGCTCGCGCTCACGGATATCCGTCACCTGCTGCTCAGCCACATCCACCTCGACCACGCGGGCGCCACGGGCGTGCTCGTGCGCGAGCACCCCGCGCTCCAGGTGCACGTCTCGCCGGTCGGGGCGCCGCACCTCGTCGACCCGTCGCGGCTCGAGCGGAGCGCGCGCCGGCTGTACGGCGAGAGCTTCGACACGCTCTGGGGCGAGCTCGCGCCCGTGCCGGAGGCGAACGTCCACCTCGTCGGCGACCGCGTTCTCGGGCTCGAATGCTTCCCGAGCACCGGCCATGCCGGGCACCACGTCTGCTACTTCGACGCCGACGGGACGCTCTACGCGGGCGACGCGGCCGGCGTCCGCATCCAGCCGAACCGAACGGTGCTGCCGCCGACGCCGCCGCCGGAGATCGACGTCGAGGCGTGGGAGAGAACGATCGGCGAGATCGAGCGCCGCGAGCCGGAGCGGTTGGCGCTGATCCACTTCGGCGTCGCCACCGATCCCGTCCCGCACCTCGCGGAGCTGCGGCTCACGCTCCTCGACTGGGCCGAGGCGGTCGAGGGCGGCGCCGGCGAGGACGAGTTCGTCCGGTTCGTGTTCGAGGAGCTCCAGGACTCCGGCGAGGACGCCGCCTTCTACGACGGCGCGATGCCGCTCCGGCAGGCGTATGCGGGCCTGAAGCGCTGGGCGGACAAGCGGGCCGAGGCGGCAGCGGAGTAGCGGCCGCGGACGCGCGGCTCGAGGCTAGCCCGCGCGGTGGACGCGGGCGCCCGAGGCCTGGTCGCGCGCCTTGACGACGATCTCGTCGACGTTCACGTGCCACGGACGCGTGAGCGCGAAGAGGACGCAGTCGGCGATGTCCTCGGCCTCCATCGCGTCGATGCCCTCGTACACGGCGGCGGCCTGCTCGGTGTCGCCCTTGAAGCGCACGACCGAGAACTCCGTCTCGACCATGCCCGCATCGACGGTCGTGATCCGGATCGGCCGGCCGAGCAGGTCCTCGCGGAGCGCGTACGTGAAGCCGCGCTCGGCGAACTTCGCGGCGACGTAGGTGGCGCCGCCCGGGTACGCCGCGCGTCCGGCGACGGAGCCCATGTTGACGATGTGGCCCCAGTCGTTGAAGTGCGGCAGACAGAGCCGGGTCATCCGCACGAGGCCGGTGACATTGACACCGAAGACGGTCGCCTCGTCCTCCTCGCTCGACTCGTCGAACGGGGCGCGGCCGAGCGCGAGCCCGGCGTTGTTGAAGAGGATGTCGAGCCCGCCGAGCCGCTCGACCGCCTCGGCGACGAACCGCTCGCTGCTCGCAGGGTCGGTGACGTCGAGCGGCAGCGCGATCTCCGTCTCGAGCCGCTCGACGCGCCGGGCGCCGCCGGCGACGCGCACTCCCGCGGCGGCGAGCGCCCGCGCGGTGGCGCGGCCGATCCCGGACGAGGCGCCCGTGACGATCGCGGTCTTGCCGGACAGGTCGAGCATGGCCATGCGTTGACTCTAACGGGACACGAGCGACCCGAGCTCCACGTCCTGGCTGCGGCGCGCGATGTGGTCGACCTGGAGGGTCGTGTGGCGGAGGCCGAACCGCTCCTCGAGCAGATGCTCGAGCCGGCGGCGCGCGTCGTGGCAGTCCGTGTCCGGCTCGACGAGGACGTGCGCGGCGAAGGCGGGGAACCCGCTCGTGACCTGCCAGACGTGGAGGTCGTGCACCTCGACGACGTCCTCCTCGCCGACGAGCGCGTGGGCGACCTCGTCCGGGTCGATCCCGGTCGGCGACGCTTCGAGGAAGATCCGGCCGGACTCGCGCAGCAGCGTCCAGCTCGAGCGGAGCATGAGCGCCGCGACGAGAAGACCCGCGATCGGGTCGAAGCGGGCCCAGCCGGTGGCGAGGACGAGCCCGCCCGCGACCGCGGTGCCGACGAACGCGGCGAGATCGGTGAGGATGTGGAGGTAGGCGCCGCGCACGTTGAGGCTCTCGCGGTTCGCACGCAGGAGCGACGCCGTGGCGGCGATGTTCACGACGATGCCGGCGCAGGCGACCACGACGACGACGAGCCCGTGGACCTCGGGCGGCGCGATCAGGCGGCGGACCGCCGCGTAGACGATCCAGGCGGCGACGAGGAGCAGGGAGATCCCGTTCGCCTGGGCGGCGAGGATCTCGACGCGGCCGAAGCCGAACGTCCAGATCCCCCGGGCGCGGCGCGCCGCGATCCGCGAGGCAACCAGGGCGCCCGCGAGCGCGGCAGCGTCGGTGAGCATGTGCCCCGCGTCGGCGAGCAGGGCGAGCGAGCCGGCGAGGATGCCGGCGACGACCTCGCCGGCCATGAAGACGAGGATCAGGCCGAGGGCGATCCCGAGGGCCCGGCGATCCTGCTCGCGGCTCCCCGCGCCGTGCCCGTGCGCATGTGCGTGCGCGGCGCCGTGCTCGTGCGCGTGCATCGTCCGTAGCGTACGCGTCCTCCCCACCGTCTCGGCCATCACCCCGGCGGACGCGGCTCGAGCGGACGCGTCCCGGCGGCGCTCGTCACGCTCTCGTGACATGACACCGCATGAACAGGCGCCTCGTGACGCTTTCGTCAGGAAGGTGCCAGGCACGATCGTGACGAGAGCGTCACGGCTTTCGCGCCGCGGCCCACTCGCGCGCCAGCGCGAGGCGCTCCGGGGCGGTGGGATGGCTGAACAGGAAGAGGTAGGCGAGCCGCGGCGGCGCGAGGTCGGCGAGGTTCCGGCGCGCGAGCGAGACGTGGACGCGCTCGAACGCGTCGATGTCGCCGGTCAGCTCGAGCGAGCACCGGTCGGCGACCCGCTCCCAGCGGCGGGACAGCGCGGCGCCGGGCGGCATCCCCGCGACCTGGAGCCCGAGTAGGAGCAGCAGCGCGGCCGGTAGCTCCCGCGGCGAGCCGACCCGTGTGCCGAGCACCGCCCAGAGCAGCGCCACCGACACGGCCGCGCCGAGCATCCCGAGCAGCGTCAACCGCGCCACGTGCCCCTCCCGGCGGTGCCCGAGCTCGTGCGCGACGACGAGCGCGAGCTCCCGCTCGTCCGCCGAGTCGAGCAGCGTGTCGAACAGCACCACCCGCCGCGTCCGTCCGAGCCCCGACACGTACGCGTTCGTCTTCGTGCTCCGCCGGCTCGCGTCGACGACGAGGACGTCCCGCACCGGCACGCCGGCCCGCTCCGCGAGCGCCCGCAGCTTCTCCGCGAGCCGCGCGTCGTCGAGCGGACGGAACCGGTTGAACAACGGCTCGAGCACGACCGGCGCGAGGAACGAGAAGACGAGGACCGCCGCCGCGAGCGCCGCCCCGGCCGGCAGCGCCCACCACCCCGGCAGCGCCCGCGCGAGCCCGACCGCGCCCGTCCAGAGCCCCGCCGAGAGGACGACGGAGAGCACGAGCCCCTTCGCCGCGTCGGCGAGCCACCCGCGCGCCCGCTGCGTCGAGAACCCCCACCGCCGCTCGCGCACGAATCCACGCCACCACGCGAGCGGCAACCGCACCGCCGTCGACACCGCGACGACGAGCGCCGCGTACCCCGCCGCCGCGCCGGCCCAGCCGAGCCCGTCGACAGCCCCGTCCAGCCACCGCCCGGGCCGGCCCCACGCGAGCGCCGCGAGCACCGCCACGCCGAGCGCGGCGTCGACCAGAGCGGCGAGATAGAGCGGCCGGCGGTACGCGCGCGCCCGCTCGCGCTCCTCGTGAGAGAAATCGAAGGACTGACCCAACGCGTACGGGAGAGTACGAATCCCATGGCTACACTGCCCGACCAGATGGCGACCCTGGAAGTCGGCGGGACTCTGCGGTCGAGCGAGGAATCGGTGGCGCTCGCCTCCCAGCTGCGCAAGCTCGCGCGCGTGGCGACGATCGTCGCGCTGCTGACGAGCCCGGCCGCGTTCTTCTGGTTCCACCACCAGGTCGGCCTCGGCGTCTGGGGTGCGATCGCCGCCGCCGTGGGCGTCGTGATCGGCTTTCGCGGCGTCGTCGACCTCCTGATCCGCCGCCTGATCCCGTGGCCGAGCCTGTTCGGCACCGAGGAGACAAGGCTGCGCGAGGAGGACGTCACGAACCGGCGCCGCTCCTGGACCTGGCGCTTCTTCCTGCGCACGACCACCTTCGTCGGCGGCTTCTTCACGCTCCTCTTCCTCTACAAGGTCCTCACCGCGCCCGCGGGCACGAGCGTCAGCTGGTGGGGCACGACGCACAGTGTCCTGACGAAGGCGGGCCAGCTGTTCCACAGCCAGACGTTCTGGGTCCAGATCGCCTTCGTCGGGTTCCTCTTCATCGGGAACTTCCTCATCTTCCTGGGCCCGATGATGATGATGGGCATCTCCCAGATCCGCGGCTACGAGCCGGGAGACGCCGAGTGGGGCGTCAAGCTCGAGCACGTGCGCGGCCAGGCCGAGGCGAAGGAGGAGGTGCGCCGCATCGTCACCCTGTGGCAGTCGGGCGAGGCGTTCGAGCGCGCCGGCGGCAAGCGCGAGCGCGGCCTGCTGTTCCTCGGCGCCCCGGGCACCGGCAAGACGATGCTCGCGAAGGCGATCGCCACGGGCTTCAACTCGCCGTTCGTCTCGATTCCGGGCTCCGGCTTCGCGCAGACGTTCATCGGCATCGACGCACTGATCGTCCGCTTCCTCGCCCGCAAGGCGAAGAAGCTCGCCCGCAAGTGGGGCGGCCAGTGCATCGTCTTCATCGACGAGATCGACGCCGTCGGGATGCGCCGCCAGGCGCTCGGCGGCGGCCAGACGTTCAGCCCGCTCGGCGAGGACCTGCCGCTCTACGGCCCGTTCGGCGCGCTCAACCCGAGCGGCGACCTGATCGTCGAGACGCGCGCCTGGCGCGAGCGGATGTTCGAGCAGCGCGCCCCCGACCGGACGTCCCCGTACCCCGGCTGGGCGCTGCGGCTCGGCAACCTCGTCAACCAGGGCGTCTTCCCCGGGATGATGGGCGGCGGGATGGGCCAGCTGGCCCTGAACCAGCTGCTCGTGACGATGGACGGCATCGACAACCCGCCGTTCATGCGCCGCTTCGTCACGAACAAGGTGAACTCGATGCTCGACGCGAGCTACATCGTCCCGCGCCGCGTCGGCCGCGTCAGCCTGCGCCTGCCGCCGCCGCAGCCGCTGAACGCGCAGATCTACTTCATCGGCGCGACGAACGTCCCGATCGAGGCGCTCGACCCGGCGCTCACCCGCCCGGGCCGCATGGGCCGCCACGTCTGGTTCCGCACGCCGACGAAGGACGACCGCAAGGACATCTTCGACCTCTACCTCGAGCGGGTCGCGCACGATCCCGCCCTCGACACGCCGGAGCGCCGCGACGAGATCGCCCGCATCACCAACGGCTACGCGCCCGC
>DATFMW010000302.1:0-2276 GCA_035266765.1 Gaiellaceae bacterium
GGAGGACGGCGACGGCGAGGTGGCAGGCGGAGCATGTCCCCGGGGACTCGGTCGCGAACGGCACCGCGATCCCGTCGCTGCCGTCGAGAAGCTGCGCGTAGCGGCGGTACAGGCGGCGGCGGGCCTTGTTTCGCTCCTCGAGACGCTCCAGCTGCACGAGGCCGATCGCGGCGCGGATCTCGTCGAGACGGTAGTTGAGCCCGGGCGCGACGACATCGTACGAGTGGGCGTGCCCGCGGTGCCGGTCCCAGGTCAGGGTCGTCATGCCGTGGGAGCGCAGGCTCCGGACGAGGTCGGCGACGTCGTCGTCGGCGGTGACGAGCATGCCACCCTCGCCGAGCGGCAGGTTCTTGTTCGCGAAGAAGCTGAAGCAGCCGATTCGGCCGATGCTTCCGCACGAGCTGCCGTCCACGCTCGCGCCGGGCGCATGTGCCGCGTCCTCGACGAGCGCGATCCCCCGGTCGTCGGCGAGCGCCTTCACGCGACCGATGTCGCACGGGAAGCCGCCGTAGTGAAGGACGACGATTGCTTTCGTCCGCGGCGTCAACGCCGTCTCCAAGTCGTCCGGATCGAGGTTCAGGTCGCGGCGCCCCGCGATGTCGCAGAAGACCGGCGTCGCGCCCGTCTGCCTGATCATGTTGGCGGCCGCGACGAAGTTGAGGGACGGAAGGACGACTTCGTCGCCGGGCCCGCAGCCGCACGCCGCAAGCCCGAGGTGCAGGGCAGCCGTGCCGCTCGCGAGTGCGACGGCGTTCCTCGCACCGGTGAACTCGGCAAACGCCTCCTCGAAGGCGGCGACGTTCGGGCCCATGCTCCACCAACCGCTCGCGACCGCGTCGCCTGCCGCCCGGCGGAGCTCCTCGTCGACCGTGAAGTCCGAGAGGGGGATCGCCCAGATTGTGTCCCGAATAGATCCCGCGGCATTCACGTCAACGACGCCGATGCTACACGCGTATCGGAACGGAATGTATTGCTCGAGCAGAACACTAGACCACCGGGGGCGAGTCGCCTCGACGTCTGAGCGGGAAAAGCCTGTACGCCCGCCAGACAAGCCTGTACCAACGCGGACGGGCAACGGAGTTATCAATACCGGATCGATTGTCGTAGCAGAGTCGTTCCCGGGCTGCGTGCATGGCGTTGCACCCCGTCGTAGACATCGGACTCCGTACCAGCACCGAGGGGGGAGAGGACTCGAGACAGATGCCGATCCGGCAGGCGACAGGAACACGGTGCATCGACGGCGCCTCGCGTCGGGACGAGTCGGCGGCGAGCGGGCTCGTGCTTCGTGCGCTCGACCTCGTCGGGGCGGCTGCGGGACTCGTGTTCCTCGCCGTCCCGATCGCGCTGATCGCCGTCGCCGTCAAGCTCGAGAGTCCCGGGCCCGCGCTGTACCGGTGCCGGCGCGTCGGGCGCTACGGGCGCGACTTCGACGTCCTGAAGTTTCGAAAGATGCGGAACGGAGCGAGCGGGCCGGCGCTGACCCTCGACGGCGACCGGCGGCTCACCCGGCTCGGGGCGCTGCTCGTGAAGTACAAGCTCGACGAGCTCCCGCAGCTCTGGAACGTGCTGCGCGGGCAGATGAGCCTCGTCGGACCGCGCCCCGAGGATCGGGTCTTCGTCGATCTCCATCGCCGGGCGTACGCCGACGAGATCCTCCGGGTCAGGCCGGGGATCACCGGCCTCACCCAGCTCGCCTTCGGGTACTGCGAGGCGCAGCTCCTCGGCGCCGTCGACCCCGGCAGCGTCGCCGCGCACTACACACTCCAGCTGCTTCCGCAGAAGGTCGAGCTCGACCGGCAGTACGTCGCCGAGCGCTCGGTTCGGCTGAACCTCGCGATCCTCTGGTGGACCCTCGTCGCGACCGTTGCCCGCTACGACGTCGCGGTCGATCGCAAGACGTACCGCTTGAGTCGGCGCCGGCGCCCGGCCCGCGAGTGGGCCGAGCGAGCATCGGCATCCCCACCCCCATCCGCACCCTCACGGGCGGCCTGAGCGCAAGGTGTCTGCGGGCGGCCCAGAGCAAGAGTTTCCCGGCATCCTGAGAGACCGGATCTCGGAGACGAGGCTGGAGGCGCTCTCGATGGCCTCCGACTCCGAGCTGCTCCCGGAGGCCGTGCGGGCCGTGATCTTCGCGGGCGGCCTCGGCACGAGGCTCGCGCCGTACACGTCCGTGCTCCCGAAGCCGCTGCTGCCGGTTGGGGGCCGCCCGATCCTCGACATCCTGCTTGCGCAGCTGGAGGCGCGCGGCTTCACGGAGGTCACGCTCTGTGTTGGCT
>DATFMW010000303.1:0-5774 GCA_035266765.1 Gaiellaceae bacterium
TCGCGTGCCCTCGACCCGTGCCGCCCGCTCTCCGTCAGCCGCCCCGCAGTGGCCCTCACCGTCAAGAGCAACAACCATCCGGCCGCGAAGCGGCCGCACGTGCGGCCTCCAACGATCCGCGTCTCCGGTCGAACGGTACGAGAGGCCGCACTAGTAGCCCGCGGTGCCGGGCCGGCCGGCGGCGATCCAGTCGCGCACGTCGAACCAGTGCGTCGAGCGCAACGCCTCGGCGACGCGCTCGTCGGTGTGCTCGGCGTAGAAGACGTGGCGATCGAGATCGCAGCAGATCGCGACGGTGGAGAGCGGCAGATCGGGGATCCGCATCAGCGCCTCCGCCGGTAGCCGCGTCTCCGCGACGGTGTAGTGCTTGAACTGGAGCTCCGGGGCGAGCTCCATCAGCTCGGGCCAGTCGGGACAGCTTCGCGTGCTCATCGAGCATCTAGTTCGACGGCGGACGCAGACTCCTCGCGGGCCCAGCGCCCGTCGAGACGGACGAGCCCGCGCTCGTCGCCGCCGTAGACGACGAAGACGAGAGCGTCGTCGAGGGAGTGGTACTGCGTCTCGCCACGGGGGTCGGTCAGGTCGAGCCGCAGGTGCAGGCGCCCGTCGGAGAAGGGCGGCCGGTCGACCTCGAGGCGGAGCGGCAGGCGGCGCGTCGTGTCGTCCCAGCCGAGCTCCTCGGTCGGGAGGGCTCCGGTTGCGAGGAGGACGGAGGCGTCGTCGCGCAGCTCCCAGGAGAGCCGCGGCGCGGGCAGGGCGACGTCGGAGACGACATCGAGCGCGATCGCGAACGGCTCGCCGGAGAGGAGTTGCGAGCGCTCGCCGCCCTCAGGCCCGAGAACGCGCGCCGACGCGACGCGGGCCACGTCGCCGCCCCACTCCTTGAGCCCGGCGGCGCGCTCCTCCGGATTGCGCTCGCCGGCGAGGAGGCGCCGGTACTCGACGATCGCCTCGTGCGTCGGCCCGTCGAAGGCGACGACGCCGTCCTTCAGCAGGACGGCACGGTCGCAGAGCCGCTCGACGGCGGCGGCGTCGTGCGAGACGAACACGATCGTGCCGCCGGCCTGCTTGAACTCGAAGATCTTGCCGAAGCACTTGCGCTGGAAGGCCTCGTCGCCGACCGCGAACACCTCGTCGAGCAGGAGCACGTCGGCCTCGACGTGCGCCGCGATCGCGAAGCCGAGCCGCATGTACATCCCGGACGAGTACGTGCGGACGGGCAGGTCGATGAACTCCTCGAGCCCGGCGAACGCGACGATCTCGTCGAGCTTCTCGCGGATCTGCGTTCGCTTGAGCCCGTGGATCGAGCCGTTGAGGTAGACGTTCTCGCGGCCGGTCAGGTCGAGATGGAAGCCGGCGCCGAGCTCGAGCAGCGAGCCGACGCGGCCGCCGACCTCGACGCGGCCGGCGCTCGGCTTGACGATCCCGGAGAGGAGACGCAGCAGGGTGGTCTTGCCGGAGCCGTTGCGGCCGACGAGTCCGACGGCGCTGCCGGGCTCGACGGCGAAGGAGACGTCACGGAGGGCCCACACGTCGGTGCCGCGGACGCGGCCGCGGGCGACGACGAGATCCTTGAGGGCGCGCTGCTCGCGCGGGTAGACGCGAAAGCGCCTGGCGGCGTGCTCGACCGCGATCTCGCCGGGTTTCACACCACGGACGGTACCGCGAGGGCCCGCCGGACGATCGTCGCGAGGACGGCCACGAACGCCGGGTCGGCATTCGGCATCTCGATCCGCTCGAGCTCGAGGCCGAGCTCGGCCGCCTTCTCCCGGGCCTCGACGTCGATGTCCCACCGGATCTCGAGGTGGTCGGACACAAATCCGACGGGGCAGACGAGCACGCGCTCGATGCCGCCGGCCGCGAGGGCCTCGAGGTGGTCGAGGATGTCGGGCCCGAGCCACGGCTCCCCGGTCGGCGACTCGCTCTGGAAGGAGAAGCTCCAGTTCTCGCCGATCCCGGCCGCCGCCGCGACGAGGCCGGCGGTCTCGAGCAGCTGGACCTTGTACGGGTCGCCGAGCGCGAGAATCCGCTCGGGGAGCGAGTGGGCGCTGAAGACGACGTGCGCACCCTCGCGGACGAGGGCGGAGCCGCGCACGCGCTCGGCGAGCAGCTCGACGAAGCCCGGCTCGGCGTGCCAGCTCTCGACGAAGCGCAGCTCGGCGCGGCCGGCGAGCGCGCCGTCGAGCTGGTCGCGGTAGCCCTTGATCGACAGGACCGAGTAGTGGGGCGCGAGCACGAGTCCGACGAGCACGTCCGCGCCGCCGGCGAGCGCCGCCTCGGCGGCGTCGGCGATCCGCGGCGTCCAGTGCTTCATGCCGCTGAAGACGGGCACGCCGAGCTCGGCCTCGAGCGCCGCGCGCGCGGCCTCGGTGATCGCGTTCAGCGGCGAGGCATCCTCGATCCCGAGGCGCCGGTAGCGCTCCACGAGATCCTCGAGGTTCTCGGGTGCAACCGGCCGCCCGCCGCGGATGTCAGCGTAGTACGCGGGCACGTCGGCGAGCCGCTCCGGAGAGCCGTACGCCATCAGGACGACCGCAGATCCCATGCCCGAGGACGGTAGCTGACCGCTCCGGGCGTCCAGCCGCGAACGTCAGGCCTGCGGTCCGACCGTCCGCTCGCGGACGAGCGCGGCGAGGCGTGAGATCACGTCGGGGTCGGTCTGCGGCAGGACGCCGTGGCCCAGGTTGAAGACGTGCCCCGCACGGCCGCCGGCGCGGGCGAGCACGTCGAGCGCAGCCGCCTCGACCCGCTCCCACGGCCCGAGCAGCGTCGCCGGGTCGAGGTTCCCCTGGACAGCCTTCCCTTCGCCGACGACGAGCCAACCCGCGTCGAGCGGAGTGCGCCAGTCGAGCCCGATCGCGTCGCCGCCCGTGCGTGCGAGCTCGGAGAGCAGCGGCGTCGAGACGCCGGTGCCGAAATGGATCGTCGGCACGTCGACCGCCTCGAAGATCCGGCGCGAGTACGGGGCGACGAACTCGGCGTAGTCCTGGGGCGAGAGCGCGCCCACCCAGGAGTCGAAGAGCTGGATCGCGTCGGCGCCCGCGGCCGCCTTCGCCGCGACGTAGCGTGCGAACTGGTCGGCGAGCCGGTCCATCAGCGCATGCCACACCTCGGGGCTCCCGTACATGAGCGACTTCGTCCGCACGAAGTCGCGGCTCGGGCGACCCTCGACGAGATAGCCGGCGACCGTGAACGGGCCGCCGCAGAAGCCGATCACCGCCCGCTCCGGCTCGAGCTCGGCGCGCACGAGCCGCACCGCCTCGAGGATCGGCCCCGCCCACTCCTCCGGCTCGGCGACGCGCAGCCGCTCGACGTCGGCCGCCGACTCGATCCGCTCCTCGACGACGGGACCGACGCCCTCGACGAGCTCGACGCCGATGCCCATCCCGAGGACGGGCGACATGATGTCCGCGAACATCACCGCCGCGTCGACCCCATGGCGCCGCACGGGCTGAAGCGTCACCTCGGCGCAGAGCTCAGGCGTGCCGGCGACCTCGAAGAACCCGTGCCGCCCCCGGATCGCGCGGTACTCGGGCAGCGAGCGTCCCGCCTGGCGCATGAACCAGACCGGCGTGCGCTCCGTCGGCTCGCGGCGCAGCGTCCGCACGAGAAGCGGCTCGGTCACGCGCCTAGACTAGTGCGCCATGCCCGAGACCGACCCTCTCGTCGTCCGCTGGCGCGCCTGCGAGCGCGGCCCCGTCCAGGCCGGCGCCGAGCAGTTCGCCACAGTCGAGCTCGAGAACGCGGGCAGCGCGACGTGGCGCACCCGCGGGCCGGAGGACGGCCTCTTCCTCGCCTTCCACTGGCTCGACGAGCGCGGCAACCCGATCGTCTGGGACGGCACACGGACACCACTCGAGCGGCCGATCGCGCCGGGCGAGACCCTGCGGCAGGAGATGCGGCTGCGCGGGCCGATCCCGCCCGGCCGTTACCGGCTCGCCGTCGACCTGATCGAGGAGCACCGCTTCTGGCTCGCCGAGCTCGGAAACGCGCCGCTCGAGGAGGTGGTCGACGTGGTGCCGCGCGACGCCTCGGATGCGCGCGCGTTCCTCGCCGCCGGCGCTGCGCCTGCGCCGGACTGGCAGGAGCGCGTCGCCGCACTCCACGCCGAGGGCTACGCGGCGGTCGGCGGCGCCATTGAGCAGCCGCGCGGCCTGCTCCGTCGCGCCGGCCCGCCCGAGCTGGAGCCGTACGCGCCCGGCAGCGGCCGCCATCCCCGCTTCCCGCACCCACTCGTCTGCCCCTCGCTGCTGCCGCCGCTCGAGCCGAACTGCGAGATCGCCGGCCTCCCCGCCTACCGCCCCGACGGCGACGAGCCGTGGATGTTCGACGGCCGGGCCGTCGTCAGGCTACGGTGACCGCGCCGGTGCCGCGACCGACATGGCGGACGCGGCTCGCCGACGCCGGTCATCCAAGCCGCGCGTGCCGGAAAGCGAAGCGGGGCGACGCGGCAACCAACACCAGCCGTGGATGTTCGACGGCCGCGCTGTCGTCAAGCTCGGCTGAGCCCATCGCCGCGACCGACATGGCGGGCGCGGCTCGCAACGCCCGGCCCCTCAGCCGCGCCCGGCGGCACAGCCGGCAGACGCCACCCGCGAGCAGCAAAGCGAAGCGGTGCAAAGCGGCGACAACACGAGCCGTGGATGTTCGACGGCGGAGCCGTCGTCAGGCCGCGCTGAAGGAGCCCAGCGCCGCGACCGACATGCGCGGGCGCGGCTCGACACGGCCCGCGTCCGGGCAGCCGCATAAGCCGGACGCCGTTCCCGAGCAGGAAAGCACAGCGGCGAGCCGCACGCCGCTCTGCGGCGGGCGCCTCGCCGCGAAGCGGTGCGAAGGGAACAGAGCGATCCGCCGCGCGGCGGATCGCTCAGACCTCGATGGCGATCTGGTCGTCGACGCGGTTGAAGACGAGTGCACCGAGCGCGAGCGCGAGCGCGCACTCGACGACGAGGTAGAGCGCATCGCCCCAGAACGGGAGCGTGCCGGAGAAGAGCGGGGCCCGGATCGCCTCGATCGCGGGCGAGAGCGGGTTCAGCCAGTGGATCGCGGCGATCACGTGCGGGTGAGCGTCCGCACCGGGCACCTTCGAGAGCGGGTAGATGATCGGGGTCAGGAAGAACCACGGCACGAGCGCCGCCGCGACGATGAACTCGACGTCGCGAAAGAGGACGTTCAACGACGCGACGACGAGCGCGAGACCGCAGACGAACCCGACGAGGAGCAGCGCGAGCGGGAGCGCGAGCAGCTCGGCCGCGCGCACGCGTGGCAGGAGCACGGCGTTGAGGACGAGCAGCCCGACGAGCATCACCAGGAAGCTGACGAGGTGCGCGCCGACCACCGACAGCGGCACGAGCTGGCGCGGGAAGCGGGTCTTGCGGATCAGGTTCGCGTTGTCGAGCATCGAGCGCGTCGAAGACTGGAGCGCGGCCGCGAAGAACGTCCACGCCGCGAGCCCGGCGAGCAGGTAGAGCGCATAGTTGTCGCCGTTCGCGAACGGCGAGTTCCAGACGACGCCGAACACGAGGTAGTAGACGCCCATCAGCAGGACGGGGTTCGCGATCGTCCAGAGCACGCCGAGGGCGGAGCCGCGGTACTTCGCCTGGAGGTCGCGGCGGAAGAGGTTCGCGAAGAGCTCGCGGTATTCGACGAGGGCCGCGTACGTGCTCAACGCTTCCTCGCGTAGATCGACACGCCCGCGTACGGGTAAGCGCTCAGATGGGCGAGCGTGCCGAGCGCGGGCCCGGGCCCGGGAAGCTTCGAGAGCCGGCGCCCGT
>DATFMW010000304.1:0-2485 GCA_035266765.1 Gaiellaceae bacterium
GGCTGGGGGATCGTCGCCTGCGCGAGGGCGGCCTTCAGCGTCGTCCGCGCACCGCCGAGCGGGGCGAGGGCGGCCTGGAAGCGGGGCAGGAAGACGGCGAGGTCGGCGATGTCGCGGGCGAGCCCGATCTCGTCGTCGACGAGTGCGAGCAGCCGCCGGCGCAGCACGCGTGCGTCGGCGGGAGCTGCGACGCCGGCGACCCGGTGCCGCAGCGTGCGGAGCGCCGCCTCGGCGTGCGTGAAGCGCGGCGCGGCGCGGCGCAGCTTCGCCGCGTTCCCCGAGAACGCGCGGTAGATCCTCGTGATCGATCGGAGCTGCTGCGTCATCACCCGCTCCTGGATGTCGACCGAGTCGATGTACCGGGTCACGGCGCGGCGGCGCTGAGCCTTCGACGGCCCGCTCTGGCCGCACCCCGAGAGGACGAAGGCCGCTGCAACCGCGACGAGGACGAGTGCGCGCACCCGCCGGCTACCGGGAGAGCACGACGGTGGAGACGCTGCCGTCGCCGTGGTGGAACACGAGCTTCACGAGACCTCGGCCGGGAGCGAACCACGACGTCCGCGTCCCGCTTCCGAACGGAAAGCCCGGCTGCTTCATCACCGTGCGCACCTCGAGTGCCTCGAAGGTTCCCGCAGGAACTTTCACCTTGCGGATTCCGAGAATGGTTGTGTGCCCGAAGACGCCGTAGGTCGCGAAATCGTTCTTGTTCTTTCCGCCGTCCCATGCGTCACCCGGAGCGGGGTACGCAGGGATAAGCGGATTGAATCCGAACGTCATCAGGTCGAACGGCGTGAAGAAATGCCGACGCTTCGAAACAGGCGATGCTTTCGGCCCGAGCGGCGGCAGAATCGCGAGGGACGCCGCCTTCGTGACGCCCCAGAGGTTCGTGACGCCGTCGAGCCGTTTCGTGAAGCCGTAGGCCCCCTTGACCTTGATCGGCCCGGAGATGCTGTCGACCGAGATCTGCGCCGAGTCGTTCGAGACCTGGTCGATCGACATCTTCTCGACCTCGGGCTTCTTGAAGTACTTCGGGTTCGTCCAGACGTACCGTGCGTGCAGCCCCTTCCTGAACGGGAAGTAGTCGACGTCGGGCGGCGGCGGCTGGGGCGTCTGGTTCGTCGAGTCGAGGACGGAGAGGGTGACCGGCGCGTCGGATCCGCCTGCGTGGTCGAACTCGATCTTGACCGGTCCGACCCCGTACACCCACCAGACGGTGCGCGTACCGCTGCCGTAGGGATCCCCGAGCGCGCCCGCCTGGGTGATCTTCGAGCGCACCTTCGCCGCGAGCACCGGCTGCGGGAACGCGGGCACCGTCACCATCTCGGTGCCGAGGTACTCGTTCGTGCTCGAGACATCGTTCTTCGCGGCACCGGTCGCCGTCCAGCTCGTCCCCTTGAGGAGCGGCTCGAAGAGCGTCGGCGCGCGCGTGCCCCAGATGAGGTTGTAGTAGGTGCTCGCGAGGCTGTTGCCGCAGGAGGCGAGGGCGGCGCAGAGGATCGGGAAGCCCGGGGGCGGCTGGTTGCTGGCCCAGTTCGTGTTGATGAGCCCGAAGTTCGACTCCTGGAAGTCGACCGTGCCGATGCTGGTCGGCGCGCCGGCCGGGTTCCCCTGCTTGTCGGTCGTCCAGGCGAGCGTGAAGGAGGCGCCGTTCGTCGACTTGACGGTGACCTTCTCCTTCGTCGGCGTCGTGTTGTAGACGCTGTCCGTCCACGTGTACTCCCACGTCGCATCCGACGGATGGGGAAGCCACCCCGCCGAGGCGAACGCCGCCGGAACGGGCGCAAGCAGAGCAACCGCCAGGAGGAGAAGGGCGCGCACCACCATGCCTCTCAGCCTAGAGAAGGCCTGCACCCCGGGAATCACCCGTTCTAGGCAAGTGCGGCGGCGAGGCGGCTGCACAGCTCGGGAGTGCCCGCGGCGGCCACGCGAGAGCGTCCCTCGAGGTCGAGCGGCGCGGCCCCGAACGGCTCCGCGACGTCGAAGAGCTCGATCGCGAGGCCGAGCTCGCGGCAGAGGAGCTGGCCGGCGGCGATGTCGACCGAGCGGGCGCCCTTGAGCGAGCACACCGCGTCGAGCCGGCCGGCGGCGAGGAAGCAGAGGGAGAGCGCGAGCGAGCCCATGATGCGCAGCCGGCACGCGAGCTCGGCGACCTTCGGCGCGTCGCGCGCGATCAGCGAGCTGAGCGTCGCCTCGAAGCTCAGGATCTCGATCTCGTCCTTGGGGCGCACCGCGCCGAGCGGCTCGCCGTCGAGCCACGCGCCCCCGCCGCGGGTCGCCGTCCACTCCTCGCCCGCGCCGAAGTCGTAGACGTAGCCGAAGTGGACGTCGTCCATCGTCTCGCCGTCGGCGACCGCGATCGAGAGCGAGAAGAAGGGGATGCCCCGCTTTGCGTTCAGCGAGCCGTCGATCGGGTCGATCACGACGACGGTGGCGCCGTTGCCGAACCGCCCGATCTCCTCGGAGACGATCGTCACGTCGAGGTCGC
>DATFMW010000305.1:0-2203 GCA_035266765.1 Gaiellaceae bacterium
CGTCCCCCGGATCCGCGCCTGGAGGTTCTCTTCGGTGAGATCGCGCTCGCGTCCGGCGAACGACTCCGCGAGCGCAGCTTCGAACGACGCCACCGTCGGCCCGATCGGCAGCTCGCGGAAGTCGCAGCCGAGGCTCTCGGCGAGCCGCTGCGCGTCGGTGCGCGTCCCCTCGGAGGAGTACCGCGACGGCATCGAGACGCAGTGGACGCGGTCCGCTCCGAGCGCCTCCACCGCGAGCGCCGCCGTCAGCGCCGAGTCGATCCCGCCCGACACGCCCACGAGGATCTCGGAGAACCCGTTCTTGCGGACGTAGTCGAAGAGGCCGAGCACGAGCGCCTGCCGCATCGACTCGAGCTCGTCCGCGAACGGCGCCACCGTCCCGCCGCGCGCCTCGCTCTGCTCCCGCGCCGGGCCGGCCGAGACTCTCGTCGCCGCCGGCGTCTCCGGCAGCTCCCGGGCGAGCGCGCGCCGCCGCACGTCGCGCAGCCGCCGCCCGATCACCGCGTTCGGCTCGACGTCCACGACGAGCAGGAACTCCTCGAAGCCCGGCGCCCGCGCGATCACCTCGCCCTCGTCGTCGAGCACGAGCGAGTGCCCGTCGAAGATCAGCTCGTCCTGGCCGCCGACGGTGTTGCAGAACGCGACGAAGCAGGCGTTGTCGCGCGCCCGCGTCCGAAACATCTCCTCGCGCTCGCGGTCGCGCCCGACGTGGAACGGCGAGGCAGAGATGTTCACGAGCAGCTCCGCGCCGGCGAGCGCGAGGTCGGTCGCCGGCGGCCCGGGCTGCCACAGGTCCTCGCACACGGTGACGCCGACGAGCGAGTCGCCCACCTCGACGAGGACGAGCCCGCGCCCGGGTGCAAAGTAACGGTCCTCGTCGAAGACGCCGTAGTTGGGGAGGAAGCGCTTGCGGTAGACGGCCTGCACGCGACCGTCCGAGCAGATTGCGCAGGCGTTGTAGAGGTCGCCGTCGTAGAGCGGCACCCCGACGAGCGCCGTGATCCCGTTCGTCGCGGCGGCGATCTGCTCGAGCGAGCGCGCGGCCGCGCGGACAAAGCCCGGTCGCAGCAGCAGGTCCTCGGGCGGGTAGCCGGTGACGGCGAGCTCGGGGAGGGCGACGAGGTCGGCGCCCGCAGCGGCGGCCTCGCCGATCCGGTCGACGATCAGCGCGCGGTTGCCGTCGAGGTCGCCGACGACGGGATTGATCTGTGCGAGAGCGAGACGCATGTTTTCGACTACCAGTCTAAAACATGGCGGCGAGGCTGCGCGCCACCGCTTCGCCGATCGCCCGGTGCGCCGCCTCGTCGAGGTGGACGCCGTCGAGGTCGCTGCACGCGACGGTGGGCAGGTCGAGGAAGCCGACTCCGAGGTCGGCCGCCGTCGCCTCGAGCAGGCCCGGAAGCCGCGCGGCCTTCTCCTGGGCGCCGGCGAACGACTCCTCCCAGCCGCCCTCGATCCGCCCGAGTCGCGGTAGCCCGAGCAGGAGCACGCGCGGCGGCGCTCCGCCCGGGCCGGCACCGCTGGCCAGGACGAGCGCCGCGAGCGCTCCGACGCCCGCCGCGATGTCGGACGCGCCGACGGCGAAGCGCGCCTTCAGGTCGTTCATGCCGAGGAAGATCGTGACCGCGTCGAGCGGCGCGTGCGACGCGAGACACGGGACGAGGTATTCGCGCCCGTTTCGGTGCGGCGTCAGCGGGTCGTCGTGCACCGTCGTGCGCGAGTTCAGGCCTTCCTCGACGACACGCCATTCCGGCCCGAGCTCCTCGGCGAGCACGCCCGTCCAGCGCACGTCGAGCGGCCAGCGCCCGCCGCCGTCCGGCCGCCAGCCGTGCGTGTTCGAGTCGCCGTAGCAGAGGACGGTGCGCACGCTCACCGGCGCAGTCGGATCGCGTTCAGGTCGTTCTCGCGGATCTCCTCGATCCGCGAGCGCAGCGCCTCCGGCGGGTCGTGCTCGGCGTGGAGGTAGCGGCCCGCGAGCGCGTCGAACTCGCCCGAGGCGAGCGCCCGCACGAGCCGCGGCGCGCACTCCGGCGGCGTCCACGGCGCATTGTCGGGAATGTGCCCCTCGGTCATCGCCGTCCGCACGAGCCCCGGACTGATCGAGAAGACGAGGACGCCCTGCGACGCGAGCTGCGCTGCGAGCAGCTCGGAGAAGCGGTGCACCGCCGCCTTGCTCGGCCCGTACGCCGTGCTCGACATCCCG
>DATFMW010000306.1:0-3228 GCA_035266765.1 Gaiellaceae bacterium
TCGTCTCGATCGACGGCTCGCTCGCGGTCGCGCTCGTGCCGGTTGCCGCCCAGCTCGACCTGCGCGCGCTCGGCAAGCGCTCCCGTCTCGCCGACCGCGCCGAGGCGGAGCGCACGACCGGGTACGTCACGGGCGGGATCAGCCCGCTCGGCCAGCGGCGGCGCCTCCCGACGCACATCGACGCCTCCGCGCTCGACCACGAGACGATCCTCGTCAGCGCCGGCCGGCGCGGCCTTCAGATCGAGCTCGACCCGCGCGACCTCGTCCGGCTCACCGACGCGCGCACCGTTCCCATCGCCGCGGCGCGCTGACACACCGGATTAGGCTGAGCGGGTGCCGAACCCGCCCGTCGAGCTACACGTCGTCTCCGACGCGACCGGGGAGACCGCTGCGCGGCTCGTCCAGGCGCTCGAGGCGCAGTTCCCCGAGCAGGAGTTCGTCGAGATCCGCCACCCGCGCGTGGAGTCCGAGGACGACCTCCAGCTCGCAGTCAACCGGATGAAGGGTCGCCCCGCCGTCGTCGTCTACACGCTCGTGAAGCCGGAGCTGCGCGACGCGATGCGGACGCTCTGCCGCCGAGCGAAGCTCCACTACTGCGACCTGCTCGGCCAGCCGATCGAGGCGGTCGCCCGCGTCTCGGGCATGGCGGCGAAGATGACACCCGGCTCGCGCCCGCCGCTCAACTCCGCGTACTTCAAGCGGATGGAGGCGATCGAGTTCGCCGTCCGCTTCGACGACGGCGTCGGCCGCGGCCTCCGCGACGCCGACATCGTCCTCGTCGGCGTGTCGCGCACCTCGAAGACGCCGCTCTCGATCTACCTCGGCTACCTCGGCCACAAGGCGGCGAACGTGCCGGTCGTGAAGGGCATCGAGCCGCCGAAGGAGCTGCACGAGATCGACCAGCGCACGATCGTCGGCCTCACGATCGACCCGAACCGGCTCGTCGAGATCCGCCGCGCCCGGGTGCGCACGATGGGCGGCGGCGCGCGCAACCGCCAGTACGCGGAGCTGGTGGAGATCTACGAGGAGCTCGACCAGGCGAGGAAGCTGCACCGCCGGCTCGGCTGCCCGGTGATCGACATCTCCGAGCTCTCGATCGAGGAGACCGCGCACCGCGTCCTGCGCGTGATCGAGGAACGCCGCGGCGACCAGGTACGCGCATGAGGCGCCGGCCGCTGCCGAAGGGTCGCGTCCCGCTGCGCTACTGGGTGCTCTGGTGGCTGATCCTCGTCGTCGCGGACATCGTCTTCTACGTCCTCCTGACACCGATCTGGATCGGCCTGCGCGCCGTCGCCTGGCTCGTCGAGTTCCGGGCGCGCCGGCGCCGTCCCGGGTAGCGCGGCTCGCCCCCCGATCGGTCCAGCGGAGCGAACGGCGCGAGGCCTCGTCCATCGTCTCAACGACTGTACGCCCTTCTGGGCGGGCTGTCCGCTCACGCGAGCAGCCGTGTCTCGAGCGGTGTCTCGCCGTCCGGCCCGACCCGGTAGCCGCCGGCGCCGGGCGCGGCCGTCACGACCTCGACGAGCTCCGTGCCCGAGTAGCGGGCCGCAGCCGCGTCGTCGAGTGCGATCCCCGCCGGGAACCCGTCCGCGGCGAGCGCGCGGTACACGGGCCGGCGCCGCTCCTCGCCGTCGTAATGCGGGCATGCGCTCCCGGGCAAGAGGCCGAGCCCGTCGCGCATCCCCGTGAGCTGCTGGCCGAACGAGTCGGTCACGCCCGCCTCGAACCAGCAGATCATCCCGGCGCTCCAGCCGAAGAGGACGACGCCGCTCTCCCACGCCTCGCGCAGCACCGCGTCGAAGCCGTGGACGCGCCAGATCGCCAGCATGTTCGCGGTGTTCCCGCCCGGAACGAGCACGAGGTCGTGGCCGAGCGTGAACGCGCGCAGGTCCTCGGGCGGCCACGGGCTGAAGCGCAGGACGGACATCTCGGCGCGCCCGCGGAGGCGCTCGAACCACTCCACGGTCCGCGCGGTGTCCTCCATCCCGGCGGTGGGAACGTAGAGCAGGCGGCGCCCCGGCGCGAGCCCGAGTACGTACTCGAGCGTCGCGTCGTTCGGGAAACCGCCGATGCCGACGATTGTCCGTTCGGCCATGGTCGGGCGTATGCAAACATCTGGGCTCATGACGCGCTACGTCTACGACTTCGATGAGCCCGCCGAGGGCGGCCGGGAGCTGCTCGGCGGCAAGGGCGTCGGGCTCGCCGAGATGACGCAGCTCGGGGTTCCGGTCCCCGCCGGCTTCACGATCACGACCGACGCGTGCCGTGCATTCATGCAGGGTGGCGGCGAGATCCCCGACCTCGACGCGGAGGTCGAGGAGCACATCGCGCGTCTCGAGGAGAAGACGGGCAAGCGCTTTGGCGACACCGACGATCCGTTGCTCGTCTCCGTCCGCTCCGGTGCCGCGATCTCGATGCCCGGGATGATGGACACGATCCTCAACCTCGGCCTCTCCGACGCCGCCGTGGACGGGCTCGCGGCCTCCACCGGCAACGCGCGGTTCGCGCGCGACTCGTACCGCCGGCTGATCCAGATGTACGGCGAGGTCGTGGACGGGATCGACGGCAACCGCTTCGAGCAGGCGCTCGGCGACCTCAAACGCGACCGCGGCGTGCGCCAGGACGTCGACCTCACGCCCGACGACCTCGCGCAGCTGCTCGACACCTTCCGGCACATCTACGAGCAGGAGACCGGCGAGGGCTTCCCGCAGGACCCGCGCGACCAGCTCCGTCGCGCCGTGCTCGGCGTCTTCCAGTCCTGGGAGAACCCGCGCGCGCAGGTCTACCGGCGCACGTACTCCATCCCCGACGACATCGGCACGGCCGTGAACGTCGTCCAGATGGTGTTCGGGAACCGGGGCGAGACCTCGGCGACGGGCGTCTGCTTCACGCGCGACCCGTCCACCGGCGAGCACGGCGTCTACGGCGAGTACCTCGTCAACGCGCAGGGCGAGGACGTCGTCGCGGGTATCCGCACGCCGCAGCCGGTCGAGCAGATGCAGGAGCTGCTCCCGCAGGCGTACACCGAGCTCCTCGACACGATGGCACGGCTCGAGCAGCACTACCGCGACATGCAGGACATCGAGTTCACCGTCGAGGAAGGGCACCTGTACCTCCTGCAGACCCGCTCCGCGAAGCGCACCGCCGCCGCGGCGCTGAAGGCCGCCGTCGAGATGACGGACGAGGGCCTGATCAACCGCGAGGAGGCGATCGCGCGGATCGACCCGG
>DATFMW010000307.1:0-3388 GCA_035266765.1 Gaiellaceae bacterium
GGCCGCCCGCCTCGCGGCCGTACTCGTACGGGGCGCCCGTCCACAGCGGCATCGCAGCGAGCCTATCCACGGCTCGCGCGTGTGGCGAGCGGTACGATCCCACCGACGAACGGGAGCCCGGGCAGCGGGCTGAGAGGGCGGCCACATGGCGCCGCCGACCGGTTGAACCTGATCCGGGTCATGCCGGCGAAGGGAGGAGGCGCAGTGGCAGCAGGAGAGAGCTTCGACGCCGTCGTCGTCGGCGGGGGCCTGATCGGTCTCGCGTCCGCCTGGCGCGCCTCGCAGCGGGGCCTCCGCGTCTGCGTCCACGAGCGCGGCGAGCCCGGACAGGGCGCCTCCGGCACTGCGGCCGGCATTCTCAGCCTCCGACGCAGAGCCGGGCGCCGTGCGCGAAGATGGAGACATGAGTGACGAACCGCTCGTGCTGGTCGCCGACGACGACGACGACATCCGGGCGCTCGTCTCGTACCGGCTCGAGCGGTCCGGGTACCGGGTCGTGAGCGCCGCCGACGGCGAAGAGGCGCTTGCGATCGCGGCGACCGAGCCGCTCGAGCTCGCCATCCTCGACGTGATGATGCCGAAGGCGAACGGCTTCGAGGTGACCCGGCGGCTGCGCACCGACGAGCGCACACGCAGGCTGCCCGTCATCCTCCTCACTGCGCGCACGCAGGAGGTCGACGTCACGGAGGGCTTCGAGGCAGGCGCCGACGACTACCTGAAGAAGCCGTTCAGCCCGCAAGAGCTGGCGGCCCGCGTGCGCGCGATCCTCGGGAGGCGCTGACGAAGGTCTTCGGCTACGGCGCGGCCGGGCTTGTCGCTGCGAGCGTGGCCTTCGTCGCGACCCTCGTCGTCCGGCGCATCGTGCTCAGCCGGCGCGCGCACAGGCGACAGGCCGTGGAGCAGCGCCTGCGCGATCAGGCGTTCGCGCTGCTCGGGGACGGCGCGCCTCCGCCTGCAGGGCTCTCGCACGCGGAAGAGCGCGTATTCGCCGGCCTCGTGGCCCGGCTCGCCCATCAACTTCGAGGGGAGGCGCGAGCCCATGCGGCGGCCTACGCGGACGAGCACGGCTTCGTCGACGCGGCGCTCGCGGACCTCCGCAGCCGGCGGCACTGGCGGCGCGCAACGGCGGCGTACCGGCTCGGCGAGATGAGCGTCTTCCGGGCAGTACCGGAGCTCCGGGCTGCGCTGGACGACCCGACCCCCGAGGTGCGCGGGGCAGCGGCGGGAGCGCTCGGCAAGCTCGGCTCCGCGGAGGCCGTGGCGGACATCGTGACCGCGCTCGCACACCGGAAGGTTCCGCCGCTCGTCGGTGCGGGCGCGCTGCTCGGGATCGGCAGTGCCGGTCTGCCGCAACTGCTGTCCCTCACCGGCAGCGACGACCCGGAGCTGCGCGCGAGGGCGGTCGAGCTCGTTGGCCTTCTCGGCACGCGCACGGAGGCTCCGGCCGTCGTCGAGAAGCTCCGGGATGCGTCCGGCATGGTGCGCGCGCGGGCGGCGATCGCGCTCGGGCGGCTCGGCGCGGAAGAGGGCGCCGACGCGCTCTGCCGCACGCTCGACGACCGGCTGCCGTACGTCCGCGCGTCTGCCGCCCAGGCGCTCGGCGCCGTCGGCGACCCGAAGACCGTGCCTCGCTTGCTCCAGCTTGCCGCCGAGGATGCCTACGAGCCCGCACACGCCGCAGCCGTTGCCGCGGCGAGACTCGATCCGGAGCAGGCGGCACGCGCCGCCGAGGAGCTCGGCGGGCCCCATCTGCGCGAGGCCGTCGCCGAGGCTGCCCTGTGAGCCTCTGGCACGGGTTTCTCGACGGCGTCGGACTCGCGTCGTTCGTGTACTTCGGGGTGCTCAACTTCATCTACGCGGTTTTCACGTACATCGCGTGGAGCGACATCACCCGGCACCTGCGCTCGCTCGGCCACGTCGACCTCCAGGAGGCATTCGCGTCACCGCTGACTCCGGGTGTGAGCGTCCTCGTGCCCGCGTACAACGAGGAGGCCGGGATCGTCGAGAGCGTCCGCTCGCTGCTCGCGCTGCGCTACCCGCGGCACGAGGTGATCGTCGTGAGCGACGGCTCGACCGACCGGACGCTCGAGGCGCTCGACGAGGCGTTCGACCTCGCGCCGGTGCCGCTCGTCCTGCGCGACACGCTCGTCTCCAAGTCCGTGCGGGCCACCTACGTGTCCCGGCGCGACCCGTCGCTGCGCGTGCTCGACAAGGAGAACGGTGGCAAGGCCGACGCGCTCAACGCCGGCGCCCGCGTTGCCCGCCACCCGTACATCTGCGTGATCGACGCCGACGCGCTCGTCGAGGAGGACGCGCTGCTGCGGGTGGCGCTGCCGATTCTCGACGACGAGGATCTCGTCATCGCGACGGGTGGGATCGTCCGGATCGCGAACGGCTGCACCATCGACCACGGGCGCATCGTCGACGTTCGCCTGCCGCGGAACCGCCTCGCCGTGCTGCAGACGGTGGAGTACTTCCGCGCGTTTCTCATCGGCCGGGTCGGCTGGAGTCGTGCCCGCTCGCTGCTGATCATCTCGGGCGCGTTCGGGCTCTTCCGCCGCTCGCTCGTCGAGGCGGTGGGAGGCTGGTCGACGGAGACGGTCGGCGAGGACGTCGAGCTCGTGCTGCGGCTGCACCGTTACCTGCGCGAGCGGGACGAGCCGTACCGGATCTCCTTCGTCCCCGACCCGGTCTGCTGGACGGAGGCACCCGAGACGTTCCGGGCGCTCTCGCGACAGCGGCGTCGGTGGCACACCGGCCTGGCACAGGCTCTCTGGCGACACCGGCGGATGATCGGCAATCCCGTCTACGGCGTCGTCGGGCTCATCGCCCTGCCGTACTTCTTCCTCTTCGAGCTGCTCGGGCCGATCGCAGAGGTGCTCGGTCTCGGAGGGACGATCGTCTGGTGGGCGGTGGGCGGCCTCTCGTCGCTCTTCTTCGGCGTCTTCCTCATGATCGCGTTCCTGCTCGCGATCCTGCTCTCCATCGCGGCGCTTGCGCTCGAGGAGTTCAGCTTCCGTCGCCATGCACGGGGGCGCGAGGTCGGTCGCCTGCTCGCGTACGCGGTGCTCGAGAACATCGGCTACCGGCAGCTCAATGGCCTGTGGCGGCTCCGCGCGCTCGTCGAGCTCGTCCTCCGGCGCCCGGTCAGATGGGGCGCCCAGGAACGCCGCGGCATCGGGGCGTCGTCCGCGGGCACCTGACGGACGCTCATGCGGCTTTCACCTGGCGGCGGCTACGGTCGCCGACGTGACCCGGCCCCGCCGGCCGCCACGGAGGCGGCGCTCCCGTACGCCCCTGCTCGTCGTGGCGGCACTCGCCGGCGTCGCGCTCGTCGGCGTGCTCACGCATCACGGCAACCGGGCGGCGGCCGCGGCGACGACCACCG
>DATFMW010000308.1:0-10146 GCA_035266765.1 Gaiellaceae bacterium
CGCGGCGAGTGGCTGCGCCCCGGCGCGCTCGTCTGCGCGGTCGGCGCGAACGACGGCCGGCGGCGCGAGGTCGACAACGTCGTCGTCCAGCGCGCCTCGTTCGTCTGCTGCGACTCGGTCGAGAACGCGAAGCTCGAGTCAGCCGACCTGATCGAGCCGGTGGCCGGCGGCGTGCTCGACTGGCTCGAGGTGCACGACCTCCACGAGGTCGTCTCCGGTGCGCTGCCGGGCCGAGGCTCCGACGAGGACATCGTCCTCTTCAAGTCGAACGGGCTCGCCGCCTGGGACGTCGCCGCGGCCGCAGCCGTCGTCGAGCGCGCACGCGCGGCCGGCGCCGGTCGCGAGCTCTAGCTGCCGCTGTCGCCGGAGATCCGGGCGAGATAGCCGCGTGCCGCGTCGACGTCGTCGCGGCCGACCGCCTCGATCACGTCCTGCCGCTCCAGACACCGTGCCTGCTGCTGCGGCGAGAGCCGGTTCTGGACGAAGTGGTCCTTGAGGATCTCCTCGAGGTTGCGGCCGCTGTGGTGCTCGCGGATCACGTACTCGGCGACGCGCTCCTCCTTCGCGCTGCGCGCGAAGAGGAACGACATGGGGAGTCGCAGGAAGCTGGCCAGCCTCAGCATCGCGGCGATTGTATAGTCGGAACGTGCAGGCGACGTCCGACCGCGGTCGCTTCGCGGAGCGGGTGCTCCACGGAATCGACGACGCCGGCGAGCCCGAGACGATCGTGATCTGGATCGAGCGGAAGGCAGGCGCGCTCTGGGCCGTCGGCCGCGCCGTCAATCCCGAGCTGCGCGAGGTGCGGGAGCCGCGCCCCGAGGACTACGTCTTCGAGGGCTACGAGCTCGCCGACGCCCTCGACCAGGCGAACGCCGCGCTCGAGGACGACCTCACCGTCTCCGAGCAGGACGGCCGGTCCGAGCACCTGCGCCCGTTCACGCGCGACGAGCTGTTGAAGCCGCTCGAGGCCTGGTTCTTCGGTCGCTGAGCGGCGCACCCGAGCGCCGCGGGCACGCCGCCCAGTCGGTGTGAGCATCACGCGGGGTGCGGCCCGCGGATCACGTCGGATGCCGCGTGCCGCGCCGTCGAGAGGGCCCAGAGGGCGAGCGTGCCGAGCACGAGCAGCCCGAGTGCCCACTGCGCGCCCGTCCAGATCGCCGCGACGAGCAGCCCGAGCGTCGCCACCCCGAGCGCGCTCAGGACGGTCATCGACAGCGTCGCACCCTCGTCGAACCCGCGGCCGAGGGTGCACGAGGCGAAGCCGAGCAGGCCGACCGCGCCGGCCGCCCAGCGGTTGCTCGTGAGGAGCGGGACGCCCCAGTCGTGGGTGTTCGCGAGATAGACGAGCGCGACGAGCGCCGTGACGACCGTGGCAGCTGTGTCCTTGCGAGTGAGTGACATCGGCTCACCTCCCGGTCCGAGCTTCGCCGCGCCCGCGGCGGAGGCCATCGGTGCTCAGTACGGATCGGCGCCCGCAGGAATCAGCGCCGGGCGGCGCGCGGCCACTCGAGGTTCGCGTTCGGGATCGGGTCGCCGTGCGGGTCGTGCGTCGGGTACCCGAGCGCCTGATCGATCCGCGCCTCGAGCTCCTCGGAGAGCGCATGCTCGAGCCGGTCGGCTTCCTCGTGGACGTCGTCGACGTGGACGCCGAGCGTCTCCGCGAGATAGAGCTCGAGCAGCCGGTGGTGGCGGATCACCTCGAGCGCGACGCGCTCGCCGGACTCCGTCAGCGACACGCCCCGGTAGCGCTCGTGCCGGGCGAGTCCGAGCGCGTCGAGCTTCTTCACCATCGCGCTCGCCGACGCGGGCGAGACGTGCTGGGCCCGCGCGAGCGCCGTCACCGCCACGCGCCCGCCGCCCACGCCGAGCTTGTAGATCTCGCGCAGGTAGTGCTGGATCGCCTCGGAGAGCGGCTCCTGCGGCATGCGCTGACTGTAGCGGGCTAGGGTCCGTCGGATGCTGATCCGTGTGGGCTTCAGCGCCGACCCCGACGACGCCTTCATGTACTGGGGGATCGCGTCGGGCGTCGTCGATCGCCGCGGCTACGAGTTCGAGCCGGTGACCGAGGACATCCAGACGCTCAACGAATGGTCGCTCGGGGGACGGCTCGAGGTGACCGCGATGTCGCTTGCGACGTATCCGCTCGTGCAGGACCGCTACGTCCTGCTCCCGCACGGCGCGAGCATCGGCTCCGGCTACGGGCCGATCGTCGTCGCGCGCGAGCCGCTCTCCCTCGACGAGCTCCGGCGGGAGGAGATCGTCGTGCCGGGGACGCTCACGACGGCCTACCTCGTCCTGCGCATGGCGCTCGGGCAGGACGTGGCGACCCGGGCGCTCCCGTTCGACGAGATCCTCGACGAGGTCTCTTCCGGGCGTGCGCGCGCCGGGCTCCTGATCCATGAGGGCCAGCTCACCTACCGCGACGAGGGGCTCGAGCGCTGCCTCGACCTCGGCGAGTGGTGGCTGCTCGAGACGGGGCTGCCGCTGCCGCTCGGCGTCAACACGATCCGGCGCGATCTCGGCGCCGAGGCGATCCACGACGTCTCCGCGGTGCTGCACGAGTCGATCGAGGCAGCTCTCGCGAACCGGGCGCAGGCGCTCGAGTTCGCGCTCGGGTTCGGCCGCGGCCTCGACGACGAGCGCGGCGACCGCTTCATCGGTATGTACGTGAACGAGCTGACTCGCGACTACGGCGACGAGGGGCGGGCTGCGGTAGCCGAGCTGCTCGCCCGAGCCGAGGGCGTCGGTGCGTACGAGGCCGCCGTTCGGGTTGAATTCGCCGAGTGAGCCGCGCGGTCGTCCTTTCCGGTGTACGGACGCCCATCGGGCGCTACGGCGGCGCGCTCTCCGGTGTGCGCCCCGACGACCTCGCCGCGCTCGTGATCCGCGAGGCGGTCGACCGGGCCGGCGTGCCGGCGGGCGAGATCGAGGACGTCTGGTTCGGCGCCGCCAACCAGTCGGGCGAGGACAACCGCAACGTCGCCCGCATGGGGGCGCTCCTCGCCGGGCTGCCGGACTCCGTCGCCGGGGTCACCGTCAACCGGCTCTGCGCCTCCGGGCTCGCCGCGATCGTCGGCGCCTGCCACGCGGTGATCGCGGGCGACGGCGACCTCTTCGTCGCCGGCGGCGCCGAGTCGATGAGCCGCGCCCCGTTCGTGACGCCGAAGCCCGACAAGCCGTTCCCGCGCGGCGACCGGCCGCTCTACGACACGACGCTCGGCTGGCGCTTCGTCAACCCGAAGCTCGAGGAGCTCTTTCCGCCCGAGGCGATGGGCGAGACCGGCGAGAACGTCGCCGAGCGCTGGGGCGTCTCGCGCGAGGACCAGGACGCGTTCGCGCTCGAGTCGCAGCGGCGCTGGGCCGCCGCCGACGAGGCGGGGCGCTTCGCCGACGAGCTCGTCCCGGTCGGCGAGACCGTCCGCGACGAGCACCCGCGCCCCGACACGTCCCGCGAGAAGCTCGCCTCGCTCAAGCCGGCGTTCCGCGAGGGCGGCACGGTCACCGCGGGCAACGCGTCCGGGATCAACGACGGCGCGGCCGCGGTCGTGATCGCCTCCGAGGAGCGGGCGCGCGAGCTCGGCGTCGACCCGCTCGGTACGTTCGTCGGCAGCGCGGTCGCCGGCGTCGACCCGCGCGTGATGGGCGTCGGCCCGATCCCCGCGGTGCGCAAGGTGCTGGCTCGCACCGGCGTCGAGGTCTCCCAGCTCGACCTCGTCGAGCTGAACGAGGCGTTCGCCTCGCAGAGCCTCGCGGTCGTCCGTGAGCTCGGGCTCGACGCCGGGAAGGTGAACGTGAACGGCGGCGCGATCGCGCTCGGGCACCCGCTCGGGATGAGCGGCGCTCGCCTCGTCGTCTCGCTCCTGCACGAGCTGTGCCGCCGCGACGGCCGCTACGGGCTCGCGACGCTCTGCGTCGGCGTCGGCCAGGGGCAGGCCGCGCTCTTCGAGCGCGCCTAGCGAGCCCGCCTCTCCGTACTCCACCACGATGCCGGGTTGCATCGCGGTCCGCACGATCTGCCCCATGGACACCGCTGCGGCACGTGCGTGCTTCCCGGGACTCCGCGACGCGACGTTCCTCGACCATGCCTGCGTGGGGCTCGCGCCGGAGCAGGCCGTCCGGGCCGTCGAGGAGGTCGCACGGCGCGGCGCCGTCTGCGAGGAGCGGGACGCCTTCGACCACCACGTGGCGCTCGACGCGATCCGCGACGACGCTCGGCGCGAGGCGGCGGTGCTGCTCGGCGCCGGCGAGGACGAGGTCTCGCTCGTCGAGAGCACGACCCAGGGCCTGAACCTCGCCGCGCTCGCGATCCCGTTCGAGCCGGGCGACAACGTCGTCATCGCCGACCTCGAGTTCCTCCAGGTCGCGATCCCGTTCGTGAAGCTCGCCGAGGAGGGCCGGATCGCCGAGGTGCGGCTCGCGCGGAACGCCGACGGCGCGCTGCCGGTGGAGGCGTTCGCGGCCGTCGTCGACGAGCGGACGCGCGCGGTCGTCGTCAGCTCGGTGCAGTGGTGCAACGGCTACCGGCTCGACCTCCGCGGCCTGCGCGCGCTCTGCCGTGAGGCCGGGGCGGTGCTCGTCGTCGACGCGATCCAGGAGCTCGGCGCGCTGCGCCTCGACGTGCGCGACACGCCCGTCGACCTGCTCGTCGCCGGCGGCCACAAGTGGCTGAACGCGCCGTACGGCTGCGGCGTCCTCTACGTCGACCGGCGCGTGCTGCCCGCGCTGCGGCAGCCGTGGTGGGGCTACCTCGCGCTCGATCCGCCGGCCGGCGGCTGGCCCGCGTACTTCGGCGACCCGACGCCGCCGCCGCTCCGCCCCTACGATTTTCCTGCGACCGCCCGCGCGCTCGAGCTCGGCGGGACGTCGAGCTACCCGGGCGCCGCCGCCCTCGCCGCCTCGCTCGCCCTCGTGAACGAGGTCGGGATCGCCGCCGCCGAGCGGCGCGTGCTCGAGCTGTCGGCGCGCCTCCGCGACGAGGTCGACGCGCTCGGGCTCGAGCTCGTGTCGCCCCGAGAGGCGCCGTCCGGGATCACCGTCTTCCGCTCGTCGTCAGACCCCGACGACGACAGACGGCTGCTGGCGCGCCTCCTCGACGAGCGCGTCCTCGTCTCGATCCGCTACGCGGCCGGCGTCGGCGGCATCCGCGTCTCGACGCACTACTCGAACGACGAGTCCGATCTCGACCGGCTCGTCTCGACGCTGCAGCGCCTGCGGGTCAGCCGACCGGCGGCCTGATGTAGATCACGCCGTCGTGCTTGATCGGCACGAACGACGAGCCGATCTTCATGATCAGGTTCTCGACCTGGGCGTAGACGTCGTCGGAGACCTGCTGCTCGTTGCCCTCGCAGGGCACCTCGATGCCGACCTCGTCCACGGCGCGGGCCTCGAGCCCGCTCGCCTCGAGCTCGCGCAGGAGCCGGTCGCGATCGGGGATGCGCGCCGCCTCGACGTGGATCGTGCTCGCCATCAGGTCTCCTCTCCCTTGCGTCGTTCGGATCCGAGACAGGACTGTAGCGGACGTCGCTAGCCTCGGCGCCGGTATCTCGGATCCAGGTCATCGGCGGCGCCGTGACGGAACACAACCGGTAGGTTGCGAAGGCGATGGCTCTCGACCCCGCCGGGCTGTGAAGAGCCATCCGCGTGTTCGCGGCGGGCTTCCGGCCCGCGCGGCGAGCCTCTTGTTCGGTCTTGCGATCTTCGCGCTCGGGATCGTGCTGATCCTCGAATCGCGGCTCGGGCTCTCGCCGTGGGACGTCCTCAACCAGGGGCTCTCGCGGCACACGCCGCTCTCGTTCGGGATGGCGAACGTCGCGGTCGGGCTGACCGTGCTCATCCTCGGCTGGGCGCTCGGCGGCAGGCCCGGCATCGGCACGCTCGCGAACGCGGTGCTCGTCGGCGTGTTCATTCAGGGGCTCACGTCGATTCACGTCGTGACGGAGCTCGCCCATGCGGGGCTCTGGCCGCGGATGGCGCTGCTCGCGGCCGGGATCTGGCTGATCGGGCCGGCGACCGCCTTCTACATCGGCGCCGACTTCGGCGCCGGGCCGCGTGACACGCTCATGCTCGTCGGCACGCGGCGAACGGGCGTCCGCATCGGGATCGTGCGGGGCTCGCTCGAGCTTTGCGCGCTCGTCGGCGGGATCCTCCTCGGCGGCACGTTCGGCGTCGGGACCGTGCTCTTCGCGGTTCTCGTCGGGCCCGTGATCGAGTCGTCGTTCGCGCTGCTCGGCCGCACGCCGCTCGCGCACCCGTCGCCGACTCCCGTGCCCGTGGTCGTCGGCGAGTAGCGGCTCAGATGGCTGATGCCACGATCACGCGCGTCCGGCTGCGCGTTCTGGCACGCCTGGGCCGCTTCGACCCGCCTGCGGCCGGCGAAGCCGGCCTCCACCGGGCCGGTGCTTCGCCCCGTCGACCACTCGCTGCTGCCACCAGCAGCGGCGAGTGCCCGCCGCGGCGCCCCAGACGCACCAGCCCACGCCCCGGGACAGGCGATCTCGTGGCATCAACCATCTCAGTCGAGCTTGAACGCCGCGTGCTTGATCTGCGTGTACTCCTCCAGCGAGTACAGCGACATGTCCTTGCCGTAGCCGGACTGCCTGAAGCCGCCGTGCGGCATCTCGTTCGTCAGCGTCAGGTGGTCGTTGACCCAGACGGTCCCGAACTGGAGCCGGCGGACGGCGTCCATTGCCCGGCCGACGTCGCACGTCCAGACCGAGGCCGCGAGGCCGTAGCGGACGTCGTTCGCCCAGCGGATCGCCTCGTCGTCGCTCGAGAACCGCTGCACGGTCACGACCGGGCCGAAGACCTCGTCCTGGACGAGCTCGTCGGTCTGGGCGACGCTGGTGACGACCGTCGGCTCGACGAACCAGCCGGAGCCGTCTCCCGTGCCGCCGCCGGTGAGGACGGTCGCGCCGTCCGCTCGCTCGAGGAAGCCGAGCACGCGCTCCTGCTGGGCGCGGGAGACGAGCGGGCCCATCCGGACATCGTCGCCCGCGGCGGGGTCGCCGACGACGATCGACTCGACGACCGGGACGAGCTCCTCGAGCAGCCGGTCGTAGATCTTCGGCCCGGCGATCACGCGCGTGCCGGCGGTGCAGTCCTGGCCGGAGTTCCAGAAGCCCGCTGTCTTGATCCCCTTCGCCACGGCGACCGGGTCGGCGTCGTCGAAGACGATCATCGGCGCCTTGCCGCCGAGCTCGAGGTGGACGCGCTTGAGCGTGTCGGCGGCCGCGCGGGCGACCGTCTTCCCGGTACGGACGTCGCCGGTGAGCGAGACGAGCCGCACGTCGGGATGCGTGACGAGTCGCTCACCGACGGGGACGCCGTCGCCGGTTACGACGTTCACGACGCCGGCCGGGACGGCGTCCGCGACGAGCTCGGCGAAGCGGAGCAGCGAGAGCGGCGTCAGCTCGGACGGTTTCAGGATCGAGACGTTGCCGCCCGCTTCCTGCCCTCGTGGCTCGAGGTACCGCGCCGGGCGCTCCCGTCGGTGCTCGCGCCGTGAATCCGGACGGCTTCCTCGCCGACGTGCTCGCCGAGCCGGCGGTGCTCCGCACGGTCGCCGACGCCTATGCGGGCGGCGGGCCGCGCTACGTCGCCGCGCCCGCCGAGCGTCTGGCTTCGGCCGAGCAGGCGGCGCTGATGCTCTGCGAGGGCCCGCGCATCCCGGCCGACGCGTGCGAGACGGGCGACTGGTCGCACGTCGACGTCTACCTCTCGAAGCATCCCGGCTATCGGCTGCTCCTCCTCGGCGGCTCGGCCAGGGAGGAGGAGCTGCTCGACTGGCTGCAACGGCGGAACGGGACGCTCGTCGCGGTCGGGCGTCCGGTCGAGGGTGCGGCCGTCCACGTTCCCTTCGCCGGCGCGGACGACCCCGACCTCGCCGCCCTCGTCGAGACGGCGCCGGCCGAGCTCGTGGCCTGGCGGCTCTGGCAGGGAGCAGCGGCCGCCGCCGACTGACCGCGGCTGTCCTCCCGGACACGCCTGCGCTTTTCCACACGTTCCCCAACCCGGGTGCTTCGGCATGCCGAAGCACCGTCACGCGGGCGCGACGGGACCGTCACGGGGTTCGGTCAGGCGTCCGGCGGCAGCCGCGGCTTCAGCTTGCGGGCGGCGCCCGCGCTCGCGACGACGACGAGGCCGATCGCGACCCAGGAGCGCGGCCGCAGGTGCTCGTGCAGGAAGACGAATCCGGCGAGCGCGGCGACCGCCGGCTCGAGGCTCAGCACGACGCTGAAGACGTGCGAGGGGAGCCGGCGCAGCGCCTCGAGCTCGAGCGACCACGGCAGCGCGGACGAGAGCAGCCCGACGCCGACGCCTGCGCCGAGGAGTTGCGCGTCGCCGAGGTGGCTGCCCGCGGAGACGATCCCCCACGGGGCCGAGAGGAGCGCGCCGATCGCCATCGCGGGCGCGAGCCCGGACGCGCCCGGAAATGCCCGTCCGATCCGGACGCCGAGCAGGATGTAGCAAGCCCAGAAGAAGCCGGCGAGCGCGGCGAGCCCGAGACCGAGCGGGGGCGCGGTGCCGCCGTTCGCGAGCAGCGCGACGCCGAGGCCCGCGCTGGCGACCCAGACGAGGTCGAGTGGCCGCCGCGACCCGAGCACCGCGACCGCGAGCGGCCCGAGGAACTCCACCGTGACGGCGACGCCGAGCGGCGCCCGGTCGAGCGCCTCGTAGAAGGAGAGGTTCATCGCCGCGAGTACGACGCCGAGCGCGACGACGAGCCGCAGCTCGCGCTGCGCCCGGCCGCGCAGCTGCGGGCGCGCGATCGCCCACAGCGCCGCCGACCCGAAGAGCAGCCGCAGGAACACGACCCCGGGCGGCCCGAGCTCGGGGAAGATCGACTTGGCGACGGCCGCCCCGCCCTGCACCGAGCACGCTGCTCCGAGGACGAGTCCGATCGCCGAGGCGCGGCGCTCGGCCGGCACCGCTACCGCTTCAGCGAGAGGGCCGCGCCGACTGCGAGGAGTGCGATCCCGACGAGGCGCGGCCAGTGGAGCGGGATCCGCTCGGAGCGGAAGAGCCCCCAGCGGTCGATCGCCGCGCCCATCACGAGCTGGCCCGCGATGAGGATGCCGACGGTCGCGGCGACGCCGATGCGCGGGCCCGCGTACGTGACCGTGAACACGATCAGCAGGCCCATCACGCCGCCCATCAGCATCCACCACGGTTGGTGGAGCGCCCGCTCGTAGCCGGCGAAGCTGCGGCGGGCGATCGCGAGCGCAACGGCTGCGAGCGCTGCGGTCAGGAGCGCCGAGAAGCCGAGCGCTTCCATGACTCCGATCCGCTCGCCGAGACGCGACATCAATGCGACCTGGATGGAGCCGGCGAGACCCGCGGCGACGGCCAACCCGGCTGCAAGCGCGCTCCCCGACACGGGGCCTACGATATCCCGACCTCTTCCAGCCCGAGCTGGAGGCGCTGCCGCTCTTGCGCCACCGCACCGGCGACCGCGCGCCCGGCGTGACGCTCTCGTGATCTGCACCCCGCATGGTTGCGCGGGTCGTGACTCTTTCGTTACGGAGGTGCCAGGCACCTTCGTAACGCGGGCGTTACGCGGACGCAGGCCGATCGGGCCTCGCTCGGTGCCGTTCGACCGGGGTAGGCTCCACTCGCCAGCGAGCGAAAGGAAGCGAGCCGATGTACCGGGTGATCATCCAGTACGACCAGGAGCCGGACGCGACCGCCTACGCGGGGCACGCCGAGGTCTGCCAGAAGGTGCCGGGCTCGTCGTTCCGGCACGGAAAGGTCTTCGGCTCTCCGTTCGGGGCGCCGACGCACGCCTACTACGCCGAATGGGAGTTCGCCGACAGGGCATCCTTCGATGCGGGCCTCGCGAGCGCCGAGTTCGGGGCGACCCTGGCGGATCTCGACGCACGCGGCCTCGCCCGCCCCGCGTCCGTTGAGTTCGCCGAGCTCGCGTGAGCGGCGTAGGCTCGACGGAGCCGCCCAGGAGTGGAGGTGCCGGCTCCGCCGGTGCTGGAGCGGGCGGCAGCGATCTCGTCCTCGTCGAGCGGGACGGTGCCGTCGGCGTCGTGCTGCTGAACCGGCCGAAGCAGCTGAACGCTCTCTCCGGCGAGCTGATGGGCGCGCTCGTCGCAGCGCTCGAGGAGCTCGACGCCGACCCGGAGGTGCGCGCGATCGTGC
>DATFMW010000309.1:0-3162 GCA_035266765.1 Gaiellaceae bacterium
GGTCGAACCAGACCCGGTAGAACGGCGCGAGGACGCCGCGCGGGGTCGTGATCTCGAGGATGCCGAGCCGGCCGCCCTCGCGGAGCACGCGACGCAGCTCGCGCACGCCGGCCTCGAGATCCTCGACGTTGCGGATGCCGAAGCCGACGGTCGCGGCATCGAACGCCCCGTCCGGGAACGGAAGCGCGAGCACGTCGCCCTGCACCCACTCGATCGCCGGCTCCTTGCGCCGCGCCCGCTCGAGCATCGACTCGGAGAAGTCGAGGCCCACCACCGCACCCGCGTCCGCGCCGCGCGCGGCGACCGCGAGGTCGCCCGTCCCGCAGCAGGCGTCGAGGACGCGGTCGCCGGGCCGCACGACCGCCGCCACGGTCAGCGCACGCCAGCGGCGGTCGAGCCCCGCCGTCATGACCCGGTTCATCAGGTCGTAGACGGGCGCAATCCGGTCGAACATCCGCCTGACCCCTTCTGCGGGCAGCCTGCCGCTCTCGACCACTACTGCCCCCACCGCCGGGTCAGCGTGTTCTCGAGCCCGAGCTGGTCGAGCGCCCGTCCGACGACGAAGTCGACGAGGTCGCCGACGGTCTCGGCGCCGTGGTAGAAGCCCGGTGCGAGGAAGAGGATCGTCGCGCCCGCCTCGCGCAGCGTGAGCATGTTGCGCAGGTGGATCGTGGAGAGCGGCGTCTCGCGGGGCATGACGACGAGGCGGCGCTCCTCCTTCAGCGCCACCGAGGCGGCGCGATGGATCAGGTTCTGCATCGAACCGGACGCGAGCATGCCGAGCGTCCCCATCGAGCACGGGCAGATCACGTACGCGTCGACCTTCGCCGAGCCGGAGGCGTACGGCGAGCGCCAGTCGTCCGGCTCGTAGACCCTGGCCGCCCCGGCGACGCCGTCGAGCAGGCGGCCGAGCGTCTCCTCCCGCGCGAGCGACGCGTCGCCGTAGAGCTCGGTCGCGAGCACCTCGACCCCGGCACTCGACGCGCAGACGCCGACCTCGCAGCCCGCGCCGGCGAGCGCCTCGAGCAGGCGCGCCGCGTACGGGGCGCCGGAGGCGCCGGTGATGCCGAGGAAAACGTGCATACCCCCGAATTGTGACGACGAGAAGGCCGCGCGGGGCGTTACTGCTTGCCCTTCGAGGCCTCGAGGAAGGTCGCGAGCTGCTTCAGCCGCTCCTCTCCGAGGGACTCGAACTTCGGCATCGGCGAGCCCGGGTTCACGCACGACGGGCACTTGAGGTGATTCACCTGGAACGTGATTCCGAGGTTGCGCGACCCGATCGAGGTCAGATCGGGCGCGCCGAGATTCGACGAGCCGACGCCGAGATACGTGTGGCACGCCGTGCAGCCGGCGGTCGCGAAGAGCTTCGCGCCCGGGACGGCGGCCGGCGGCAGCTTCTCGGCCGTGATCCAGTTCGGCACGTCCGCGATCACCTCCGAGGCGAGCGCCTCCTTCGCCGTCGCGCCGTCCCACGTCAGCACCGCCATCGAGACGACGGTCAACGCGGCCGCGACGACCGCGACCGGCCGGCGGGACAGGCGCCGCTCACGGCGGACGTCCATGAACGGCAGGGCCAGCAGCAGGATCAGGCAGATCGTCGGGATGCCGACGGTTGCGAGGAACACCGACTCCGGCCACTTGAAGATCCGGAGCAGATAGAAGAGGAAGTAGAAGTACCAGTCGGGACGCGGCACGAAGCTCGTCGTACCGGGATCGGCCGGGGCGGCGTACTCCGGCCCCAGCAGCCCCACATGCGTCCCGTCGTGGTGCGGGCCGTACGACGTCCACTTCCAGATCGTCGCGAGCATGACGATCACGGCGACGACGACGAGGCTCATCACCGTGTCGTGGAACATCGCGTACGGGTAGAACGGCTTCCCGCGCTTCTTGACGTCCGCCTTGTAGCGGACGAACTCGGCGCGCGCCTGCGCGGCGCGGCTCGGCTTCGGCGTCCCGGCAGCCACTACTCGGACCCTCCCGGCTCGGCCTGGGCGCCGTGCGCGGCCGGTCGCGTCAGTCCGGCCCGAACCGGGCGCGACTCCTCGACGCGCTCGGCGCCGGCGGCCTCCTTCGACCAGGGCGGCGAGGTGACGCCGAGGCGGACGACGAGGTACAGGTGCAGCCCGATCATCGCCATGATCCCGCCGGGGATCAGCAGCATGTGCAGCGAGTAGAAGCGCGTGAGCGTGTCGCCTCCGATCTCCTGGCCGCTCTTCAAGAACTGGGCCAACCACGGCCCGAGGAACGGCGCCGTCCCGTTCAGGTTGATGCCGACGACGGTGGCCCAGTAGGCCGTCTGGTCCCAGGGGAGCAGGTAGCCGGTGAACCCCTCCATCATCCCCATCGCGAGGATCAGCACGCCCACGATCCAGTTCAGCTCGCGCGGGTACTTGTAGGCGCCGAACAGGAAGACGCGCCCCATGTGCAGGAACATGAGGATGATGAAGACGCTCGCACCCCAGCGGTGCATGCCGCGGACGAGCCAACCCATGGTCACGTGGTCGGTGATGTTCTGGATCGACGAGTACGCGCCGGTCGGCGTCGGCCGGTAGTACATGGCGAGGATCACGCCGGTGATCGCCTGCACGAGGAAGGCGGTCAGCGCGGCGGAGCCGAGCGTCTGCATCCAGTTGATGTCGCCCGGCACCTTCCGGAAGAGGAAGTAGCGGACGCCGCCGACGAGGCCGGACCGCTCCTCGAGCCAGTCGAGCGGGTACGTGACGAGCTCGCCCATCTGCTGGCGGCGGACCTGCGCTTTCGAGGGCTGGCGGCTGTACGGCATCAGTGGTGAGGCGGCTGGAGGGGATAGAACCACTGCTCGGGCCCGTCGACGTGCTGTCCCGGCCCGGCTTCCTTGTACTTGTAGATCTTCGCCTGCGCGCCGGTGCCGACGACGTGCGACACCGAATAGACGCTGAGCAGGATCAGGCGGCCGTTGTCGATCTCGAAGGAGTACCGGTCGAGCGCCCGCACCGCCGGGCCGGCCGTGCGGTTGCCCTCGACGTCGAACTGGCTGCCGTGGCACGGGCAGCCGTAGCCGGCGGGCACGACCGGCACGAGGCTGACCTCGCCGTTGTTCGTGTGCTCGGTGACCGTCTTCTGGCCGAGGATGGCGCCGCTCGGGCCGTTCGCCTGCGTCGGGCAGCCGAGGTGCGTGCAGCG
>DATFMW010000310.1:0-3776 GCA_035266765.1 Gaiellaceae bacterium
CCCATCAGCCGAGGATGGAGCATTTGTCCATGGCGCCAAGTCGAGCGCTGCCCGACGTGGGACTAGCGACTGGCCGGCGGCAGGGACAGAGCCAGGCGGTTGGCGACCCGCTCCATCGTCGCCCGGTCGAGAGCCCCGCCCTTCCTGAGGCGGTCGCGGAGAGCCCCCGGATTAGCGGAGTCGAAGACTTCCGCGAACGCGACCACCGACTCCAAGAACTGGTTAGACGGGTCAATCGACTCCAGAGAAAGAGTTAGCAGCTTCCGCCCATATGATTAGGTTAAGAACCTAATACTAACGGCACTACTCCGTAAGTTACGGTACACTTGGCGCGTGGGCAGACAAGAAGCGATCAAGAGCATCATTGACCTGGCGGTGGTGGAGCATTCGTTGGCTGCTGACGCCCTGCCGCGTCTTCGGGCTGTCCAGAGGCGTCTGGAGGAGTCACTCGGTGGGACGGTTCGCCCGTCGGAGGCGGCCCGGGCCCTTGGTGTGAGCGCTCCGGCTCTGAAGCACTGGCTCGACTCCGGCGAGATCGCGACCGTCGTCACCCGCGAGGGGAGGCGGGAAGTTCCGATCGCAGAACTCGTCGAACTCGTGCTCGAGAGCGAAGAGCTGCGGCGCGCCGGCCGTGAGCGCGTGCTCAGTGGCGTGATACGACGTCGCCGCGAACAAGCTGCGGAACTCGACATCGACGCGCTGCTGCCTCCTCGCCGCCCGCGTACGCATCGGCAGGCCGAGCTACAGAGTCTCGCCTACCACCGCCTCGTCGCGAGCCGCCTCACCCCGGAATCGGTGACCGAGGCACGGCGGACACTCGACCGTTGGGAAGAGGAAGGAAAGCTGGATCCGCGCTGGGCAGCCGAGTGGCGTCGCGTGCTCGATCGCCCCCTCGGCGAGATTCGTCGAACCCTCGGCAGCGATTCGGTGAGAGCGCGAGAGCTTCGCCAGAGCACTCCCTTCGCCGGAGCCGTAAGCGAACAGGAGAGATGGCGGATCATCGCGGCGGTAGAGGCGCGACGCTGAGACGCGAGGACTTCATCCATGTCCTTCGCGCGGCTGCTGACGTCGTCGACGATGAACTGGTCGTCGTCGGCAGTCAGGCCATCCTCGGCTCCGTCGACGACCCTCCTGCCGAGCTACTGCGATCGACCGAGGTCGACGTCTACCCGCGCTCAGATCCCGAGCGCGCAATAGAGATCGACGGAGCGATCGGTGAAGGTTCCCGTTTCCACGAGACCTACGGCTACTACGCACACGGAGTCGGTCCCGAGACGATCACCGCGCCGGCGGGCTGGGAACAACGCCTCACCAAGCTCGCCTTCCCGCCGATCCGCCGGAAAGGCGGTGCAGCCATCACCTGGTGCCTGTCACTTCCCGACCTGCTACTCGCGAAGCTCGCCGCCCGCCGGCCGCACGACCTCGCCTTCGTCGAGGCAGCCCTTGCATCAGGTCTGGCCGATGGTGACGAACTCGAACGCGGCGTGCCGCTCATGCCGGAGCATGTTCGCGAAGACGTCCGAGTGAGACTCGAGGGCCTCCTCGCCAAGCTCGAACGTCAGAACTGAGCTCGCGCGCAGGGCCCCGGGCAACCACCTACCCGCTTCGGTCGACGTCGGATGCATTGACGCGCATCTGAGCGGATGGCACTCAGCTCCGAGGTAGCACCCAGGTAGCACGCCTCCGCAAATTGCGGATCGACGACGAGGCGGTGCGGCGAGTTGCTCGGCGGGCGTGCGATCGAAGCGAGATGTCAGGCATCCAGTCTCGAGACGTTCAACGTCCCGCTCGTGATCGTCGAGCTCGGCCGGCAGCTAAGGCTGGGGTAGGACGAGCCGCACTCCTGCCGCGTCCGCCTCGGCGGGGTCGCGGAACGCGTTGGTCTGCTCGAGCATCGCTCGCGCACCTTCGAAGCTCGAGTAGTCGATCGCGGCCGTGTAGCGCTGCGCGAAGTCGAGCGTGGCGGCCAGCGCCTCGGCTCGCCGGTTGACCGTCAGGGCGCGCAAGCCCATCAGGTAATTGTTGCGGTAGATCTGCGGGATGATGATCCGCTGCTCGGCGGCTGCGACAAGCTCGGCGTTCATCATCACGCGCGCGATCCGGCCGTTGCCGTCGTCGAACGGGTGCACCTCGGATACGAGGAACATCTGGAAGACCGCGCGAGCGAACGGGGACGTCAACCGCCGGTAGAAGCCGAACCCTTCGCGCAGCGTCCCCTCGACGAGCGTCGGCGCCACGAACTGCACGTTGCCGACCCGGTTCGCCTCGGCCTTGAAGACGCCCGGGTGCTTCTCGGGTCGCCCTTCGAGCAGCACCCGATGCCGCCCCCTGAGCAAGTCGACCAGCTCGCCCGCGTCAGCGGGCAACCGAGACATCTCCGCCCGGTCCGAGACGAGCCGGTAGGTGCCCGTCACGTCGTGTGCATCCTCGGGTCGTGCCGGCGGGATCACGCCTTCGAAGACGATCTCGCGCGCCTCCTCGACCGAGAACTCGGTGCCCTCGATGAAGTTCGAGAAATACGCTTCGAAGAAGGGCAGGAAGCGATAGCGCTCCGCGTCCGGGTCGAGTACGGGCCGAACCACGGGCGCCGTCGCGTCGAGCGTCAGAAAGAGCGTCTCGAACAGCTCGACTCGCTCCGCGTCGTACGGGAATCCCTTCTGTCGCGCGCGCAGGCGCGGGCTCGTCGCTCGCACCTGTCGTGTTCCGAGCACCGCCCCCATCAGTGAGTCGAGTGCCGCGAGCTCCTCCTCGAGACCGAGCTTTGGGGCCAGTGTCCGCACCTCGTCGCGCAACGCACGGAAGCCCTCCTCGCCCCGCTGATCGATCAACGACTCGAGCCACTCCTCCAGCTCCGGCCGGGTAAGCGTCCGTGGCACCCGACCGCGCCGGCCACGTGAGAGCGCCGTGTTCTCGAGCAGCGCCCGCGGCACCGAGCTCATGTGCAGCCCGCCGGGGAGCGGCAGGTCGCGCTCCGCCGGCGGCGGCCCCGACCGCGGCCGCAAGACGAGCCCCGGCAGCTGTATCTCACCGGGCCGGGCGTGCACGAGAAAGAGCGAGCCGTCCTCGGCCGGCCGGCTGAGACGAGCCGAGCGGTCGCCGATCAGCGCACCCGGGTAGAGGGCCGCGACGACGTCCCAGAGGTTGCGCCGCACCACCTGTTCGGGCGGATCGGCGAGGTTGCGCGTGTAGAGACCGCGAGCCAGCCGCCGCAGCTCGCCGCGACGCAGGGCGTCCGAGACCGTGCTCCGCGGGGCGGCGCTGGCGGGAAAGACCTCGGGCAGCTCGAGCAGGACGGACATAGGTGGGTCCAGTGGCGGGGAAACGGTCGGTTGTCCGGACAAATATAGCGGTTTTGCCTGTCACCACGAACGTTTTCCCTAGTTTTGGCCAACGTCGGCCCCCGAACGAATCCTTCGCTTACGATCGCCAAAGAGCCGGCCAACCGAACGTTCCGTGGTGTTTTGTGCTCCACCCCGAACCTCGAGGCGCCTTTGGGAGCGATCCGTCACCGGCCACCAAAACCGAGAGACCGCTGTCATCCGAGCTGGGATCCGCATTGGTTGCCGTGTCAGCTCGCTCGCCAGTCCGCCCCGCGCCGGCGCTCGCCCACGCTCCCGCTCAACCACACGGGTTTCCGAAACGCCCGTTCCTCGAGCTCCTGCGCCCTCGCCAGCGCCGAGGCCCCCGCCTCGCCCCTCGCGGCCGACGCGGCGTCAGCCTCGCCGGCGCAGGCGAGACACGTCGCCCGCTTCGCGCTCCCGTCCCAGAACGCCTCG
>DATFMW010000311.1:0-11622 GCA_035266765.1 Gaiellaceae bacterium
CGGTGACGTCGCCGCCGACCTGGGCCGCCGTGAGAGCCCCCTTGCTCGTCGAGACGGTCGTGCAGGACGCCGCTGCCGATCCCGCCGCCGGCAGGAGCGCGACGGCTGCAGCCGCGAACCCGACGGTCCAAATGATCTTTCTCCGCATCTGTATCTCCCCTCGTCGGTCCGCGCCGGCGCCGCAAGGCAGTCCGGAGCGGGCGCGGGTTGCCGTCTAGACCGGAGTCTGGTCGGACTGCGTTTGGGAGTCAACACGGGGCACCGGTAGACGAACGTATGTTCCCCCGGGTACACTGGTCTTCTCATGGCTGCCGACGAGCTCGTCGTCCACGGCGCCCGTGAGCACAACCTGAAGGACATCACCGTCAGGCTGCCGCGGAACCGCCTCATCTGCATCACCGGGCTCTCCGGCTCCGGCAAGTCGAGCCTCGCCTTCGACACGATCTACGCCGAGGGGCAGCGCCGCTACGTCGAGTCGCTGTCGGCGTACGCGCGCCAGTTCCTCCAGATGATGGAGAAGCCCGACGTCGACCACATCGACGGCCTCAGCCCGGCGATCTCGATCGACCAGAAGACGACGTCGCGGAACCCGCGCTCGACCGTCGGCACCGTCACCGAGATCTACGACTACCTGCGCCTCCTCTACGCGCGCGTCGGGCGGCCGCACTGCCCGGTCTGCGGCAAGCCGATCGCGGGCCAGTCGATCGACGCGATCGTCGACCAGGTGCTGCAGCTGGAGGAGGGGACGCGCTTCACCGTCGACGCGCCGCTCGTGCGCGGGCGCAAGGGCGAGTTCCGGGACGTCTTCGAGGAGCTGATCCGCGAGGGCTTCAGCCGGGTCAAGGTCGACGGCGAGCAGCACCTGCTCGAGGACGGGGTGCCGGAGCTCGACAAGAAGTTCAACCACACGATCGAGGTCGTCGTCGACCGGCTCGTGATGAAGGGCGACCTTCGGCTCCGTCTCACCCAATCGGTCGAGACGGCATCCGGCCTCGCCGACGGCCTAGTGCTCATCGACGTCGTAGACGGCGAGGAGTACCTCTTCTCGCAGAACTTCGCCTGCCCCGACCACGGCGTCTCGCTGCCCGAGCTGCAGCCGCGGATCTTCTCCTTCAACGCGCCGCACGGCGCCTGCCCGCGCTGCACCGGCCTCGGCTCCCAGCAGGAGATCGACCCCGACCTGCTCGTCCCCGACCCCTCGCTCTCGATCGACGACGGCGCGCTCGTGCCCTGGTCGGTCGGCGGCTCGTCCGGCTTCTACGAGGCGGTGGTCCAGGCGATCGCCGAGCGCTACGAGATCGACACGTCGCTGCCGTGGGCCGAGCTCACCGAGGAGCAGCAGAAGCTGTTCCTGCACGGCACCGGCGGCGAGCGGATCTACGTCCAGTACCGCAACCGGATGGGGCGGCGGCGGCAGTACATGCTCGCGTTCGACGGGATCGCTGCGAGCCTCCAGCGTCGCTACAAGGAGACCGACTCGTCGCAGCAGCGCGAACGGATCGAGGAGTACATGTCGTTCCGGCCCTGTCCGGCCTGCAAGGGCGCGCGGCTGAAGCCGGAGGTGCTCGCGGTCACCGTCGGCGGCCTCTCGATCAACGAGTTCACGCAGATGTCGGTCGCGCGCGCGCTCCGCTTCGTGGACGAGCTGGGGCTGACCGAGACCGAGCAGCTGATCGGGCACCGGATCGTCAAGGAGATCCGCGAGCGGCTGACGTTCCTCGACGACGTCGGCGTCGGCTACCTGACGCTCGACCGGGCCGCGGCGACGCTCTCCGGCGGCGAGGCGCAGCGGCTCCGGCTCGCGACGCAGATCGGGTCGCAGCTCGTCGGCGTGCTGTACATCCTCGACGAGCCGTCGATCGGCCTGCACCAGCGCGACAACTCGCGCCTGATCGAGACGCTCGAGCGGCTGCGCGACATCGGCAACACGGTCGTCGTCGTCGAGCACGACGAGGAGATGATGCGGCGCTCCGACTGGCTCGTCGACATGGGGCCCGGCGCAGGGTTGCACGGCGGCGAGGTCGTGGCCGAGGGGCCGGCGGCGAAGGTCGAGCGGAACCGGAAATCCGTGACCGGGCAGTTCCTCTCCGGCGCCCGGGCGATCGCGATCCCGGAGCGGCGCGGGGAGGAGCGCGGTGCGTTCGTCGTCCGCGGCGCGGCCCAGCACAACCTGAAGGAGATCGACGTCGAGTTCCCGGTCGGCAAGTTCGTCTGCATCACCGGCGTCTCCGGCTCCGGCAAGTCGACGCTCGTGAACGAGATCGTCTACAAGGCGCTCGCGAACCGGCTGAACCGGGCGCGCGTGAAGCCGGGCGCGCACGCCGGGGTGGACGGGATCGAGGTCTTCGACAAGGTGATCGAGATCGACCAGAAGCCGATCGGGCGGACGCCGCGCTCGAACCCGGCCACGTACACCGATCTGTTCACGCACATCCGCGAGCTGTACTCGCTGACGCCCGAGGCGAAGGTGCGCGGCTACAAGCCGGGCCGGTTCTCGTTCAACGTGCGCGGCGGCCGCTGCGAGACGTGCAAGGGCGACGGCCAGATCAAGATCGAGATGCACTTCCTGCCCGACGTCTACGTCCCCTGCGAGACGTGCAAGGGGGCGCGCTACAACCGCGAGACGCTCGAGGTGCGGTTCAAGGGGCGCTCGATCGCAGACGTGCTCGAGATGTCGGTCGAGGAGGCGCTCCAGTTCTTCGCGAAGATCCCGAAGATCCGGCGCCGGCTGCAGACGCTGCACGACGTCGGGCTCGACTACATCAAGCTCGGCCAGCCGGCGACGACGCTCTCGGGCGGCGAAGCGCAGCGGGTGAAGCTCGCCTCCGAGCTGTCGAAGGTCGCGACGGGGAAGACGCTGTACATCCTCGACGAGCCGACGACGGGACTCCACTTCGCCGACATCGAGAAGCTGCTCGAGACGTTGCAGCGTCTCGTGGACGCCGGCAACACGATGCTCGTGATCGAGCACAACCTCGACGTGATCAAGCAGGCCGACTGGGTCGTCGACCTCGGCCCCGAGGGCGGCGAGGCGGGCGGCGAGATCGTCGCCGTCGGCACGCCCGAGGACGTCGCCCGGGTCGAGGGCAGCTTCACCGGCGCGTTCCTGCGCCACGTGCTGCCCGCGGCGGCCGAAATCGCGGCGGCGTGACGCGTTAGACCATCTCGATGCCGAGGAACGAGGCGAACGGCGAGGCGGCGGCGATCTGTGCCGTCCGCTCCGGATCGGCGGGCGCGTCCTCGTCCATGCCGGCGAGTCGTGCAGGCTGCCGCCTCGCAGGCCAGACGTGTCCTTGGCGGACGCATTCGCCCGGGACACCGCTACCCTCCTCGCGATGAGCGTCGACACCGCCACTCCCACCGCGGTCGAGCGGAACTGGTGGCTGCGCGCTGCCGCCGTGCTCGTGGCGCCGCGGGCGGTCTTCGTCTCGCTCCGCGACGAGTCCGCCGCCGCCGTCGAGACGCGGCAGGAGCCGCTGACCGCGCTGATCGGCCTCGGCGGGATCGCCGGCGTCCTCGGCACGCCGGTCGCACGGCACCTCCTGAACGACGGCACGATCTCCATCTCGCTGATCCCCGTCTGGGCCTTCCTCGGCGGAGCCGTCTACGCCCTCGCCGTCTACTGGCTCGGCGGGGGGCTCCTCTACGGTGCCGCGCGCCGGCTCGGCGGGCTCGGCAGCTACCGCCGTTCGCGTCACGTGCTCGCCCTCGCGGCCGCACCGCTCGCGCTCTCGCTCCTCACCCTGTGGCCGATCCGGATCGCCGTCTACGGCACAGACCTCTTCCGCACCGGCGGCAACGACTACGGACGCGGCGACACGATCTTCGGCGCCTTCTACGTCGCCGCGTTCGCCTGGAGCGCCTGGCTGCTGCTCGTCGGTGTGCGCTCGGTCCACGGCTGGACGTGGGTGCGCGCCGCCGCCACCGTCGCGCTCGCGGCCGCGTTCCCGGCGCTGATCGTCGCCGCGACGAAGCTCTAGAGGAGAAAGCCGCAAGGCGGCTTCGGCAGGGCGCGGATGCAGAGCGGGCCCCTCCGTGGCATCGTCGCGCGATGGAGTTCATGTGGGCGATCCGCAAGCGCGGTCCCGAGCCGGGACTCGCGCTCGAGGAGGTGCCCGTGCCCACACCGGCCGAAGACGAGGTGCTCGTCGAGGTCGAGGCGGCGTCGGTCTGCGGCACCGACCTGCACATCTTCCGCTGGGACGCGTGGGCCCAGCAGCGCATCGAGCCGCCGCTGACGCTCGGCCACGAGTTCGCCGGCATCGTCGTCGAGACCGGCCGCGCCGTCCGTCACGTCGCCGTCGGCGACTACGTCTCGGCCGAGAGCCACGTCACGTGCGGCGCCTGCTACCACTGCCGCACCGGCCGGGCGCACATGTGCGAGCGGACGCGGATCCTCGGCGTCGACCGCGACGGCGCGTTCGCCCGCTACGTCGCCGTCCCCGAGTCGGTCGTCTGGCAGAACGATCGCGGGAAGCTCCCGCCCGAGATCGCGACGCTCCAGGAGCCGTTCGGAAACGCCGTCTTCGCGCTCTCGCACGCCGACGTCGCCGGCAAGGCCGTCGCCATCCTCGGCTGCGGCCCGGTCGGGCTCTTCGCCGTCGGCATCGCCCACGCCTCGGGGGCCGGCCGCGTCCTCGCCTCCGACCGGACACCGTTCCGGCTCGGCCTCGCCGAGGCGATGGGCGCCGACGCGACGCTCGACGTCCGCGACGTGCCCGACACCGCCGCCTGGTTCGTGGAGCGGAACGAGGGCGAGCACCCGGACGTCGTCTTCGAGATGTCCGGCGCACCCGAGGCGATCGCCGACGCGTTCCGCGTCGTCCGCAACGGCGGCCGCGTGATCCTGTTCGGGATTCCCGCGCGGCCGGTCGAGCTCGACGTCGCCGAGGCGCTCATCTTCAAGAACCTCGAGGTCTCGGCCGTCAACGGCCGCGAGGTCTTCGGGAGCTGGTATCGGACGCGCTGGCTGCTCGAGCACGGCGTCGTCGACCTGCGGCCGCTGATCACCGAGCAGCTCGACCTGGCCGACTTCGAGCGGGCGTTCGCGCTGCTCGAGTCGGGGGAGGCCTGCAAGATCGTGCTCCACCCGAACGGCGCCGGTGCGCGGCCGCTCGTCGCCACGCCGTCGGTCACGGTCGAGGCCGAGGGAAACGGCCACGCCGTCCCCTACGAGCGCTGGGCGCACCGGTGACCGGCCTGCGCGACGAGATCGGCGGCGAGCTCGACGCCCTCCGCGAGGCGGGCACGTACAAGCGCTTCAACACGCTCACCTCGGCCCAGGGGCCCGTCGTCACGATGGCGGGACGCGGCGAGGTGATCGTCCTCTCCTCGAACAACTACCTCGGCCTCGCGAACCACCCCGACGTCGTCGCCGCAGGGATCGACGGGCTCGAGCGCTACGGCGCCGGCACCGCCTCCGTCCGCTTCATCTGCGGCACGTTTGAGCCGCACCTCGAGCTCGAGCGCGACCTCGCCGAGCTGTCCGCGACCGAGGCGGCGCTCACGTACGTCTCCTGCTGGAACGCGAACGAGGCGGCGATCCCGACGCTCGCCGACGAGAAGACGGTGATCCTGTCCGACGAGCTGAACCACGCCTCGATCATCGACGCGGTGCGCCTCGCGAAGCCGGAGCGGAAGGTGCGCTACCGCCACTCCGACATGGACGAGCTGCGCGACGCCCTGCGGGCCTGCGACAAGGCGCAGAGGAAGCTGATCCTCACCGACGGGGTCTTCTCGATGGAGGGCGACCTCGCGAAGCTGCCCGACATCCTCGAGCTCGCGCGGGCCCACGACGCGGTCGTCGTCGTCGACGACTCGCACGGCGTCGGCGTCGTCGGCAAGACGGGACGCGGGGTCGGCGAGCACTACGGCGTCCTGGGAGAGGTCGACGTGACCACCGGCACGCTCGGCAAGGCGCTCGGCGGCGCGGCCGGCGGCTACGTCGCCTCGACGGCGGAGGTGTGCGACCTGCTCGCGCAGCGCTCCCGGCCGCAGCTCTTCTCGAACGCGCTGCCGCCGACGGTCGCCTGCAGCGCCCGCGCCGCCGTCCGCACGCTCCTCGGCCGGCCCGACCTCGTCGCGCGCCTGCGCGAGAACACGACCTGGTTCCGCGGCGCGCTCCGCGACGCCGGCTTCGCGCCGCTCGACGGCGAGGCCGCGATCATCCCGATCATCGTCGGCGAGACCGCCCGCGCGATCGAGCTCTCCGAGAAGCTCCTCGATCGCGGCGTGTTCGTGACCGGCTTCGGCTACCCGGTGGTGCCGGAGGGGGCGGCGCGGATCCGCGTCCAGATGTCGGCGGCGCTCGAGCCGGTGCACCTCCAGCGGGCGCTCGAGGCGTTCGTCGAGGTCGGTCGCGAGAGCGGATTGATCGGCTAGCCCGCTTCGCCCGCTCCGCTTTCCGCTCGCTCGGCAGCGAGCCGGCTCCGCCGGCTCGCGCCACCGGGACGCCACACGTGGTCGAGCCGCGCCCGCGCAGGTCGGTCGCGGCGCCTGACCGGGACTGCACGGGCTACTTCGGCACGACGACCGTCTCGAACTCCTTCAGCTCCTCCTCGGGCATGCCGTAGGTGTGCCGGGGCTCCGGGAAGGCGCCGCTCCGCACCTCCTCCGCGTAGCGGCCGAGTGCCTCGACGATCGCGTCGCCGATCTCCGCGTAGCGCTTCACGAACCGCGGTGCGTGTCCCTCGTAGTAGCCGAGCATGTCGTGCCAGACGAGCACCTGGCCGTCGGTCTCGCCGCCGGCGCCGATCCCGATCGTCGGTACCGCGAGTGCCCGTGTCACCTCGCGCGCGACCGGCGCGGGAATCGCCTCGAGCACGATCGCGAAGCAGCCCGCCTCCTGGAGGGCGAGCGCGTCGGCGACGAGCGCCGCCGCCTGCTCCGCCGTCCGGCCCTGCGCCTTGAAGCCGCCGAGCCCGGTCGCCGTCTGCGGCGTCAGGCCGACGTGGCCCATCACGGGGATCCCGGCGCCGGCGATCGCGCGCGCCCGCGACACTGTCGTGCCGCCGCGCTCGAGCTTCACCGCGTCCGCGCCGCCCTCCTTGACGAGCCGCACGGCGTTGCGGACGGCCTGCTCGTCCGACTCCTCGTAGGAGCCGAACGGCATGTCGGCGATCACGATCGGCCGCTTCGCGCCGCGCGTCACCCACTGCGTCATGAAGACGATCTCATCGAGGGAGACGGCCACCGTGGACTCGCGCCCGTGCACGACCATCCCGGACGAATCGCCGACGAGGATCAGGTCGACGCCGGCCGCGTCGGCGAGCCGGCCGCTCGGCGCGTCGTAGGCCGTCACCATCACGATCTTCTCGCCGCGCCGCTTCAGCTCGGCGAGCTCGGGCAGTGGGAGCTTCCCGGCCGTCCAGGAGGCGTACCGCGGGAGCTTGTCGCTCATGTGAGCTCTCCTTCCAGGAGGACGTTGTCGATGAGGCGGGTCGATCCGACGCGCGCCGCGGCGGCGAGCACGAGCGCGCCGTCGAGGTCGAGCAGGCCGACGTAGTCGGGGACGAGGCCGTTCAGGGCGGCGCGCGCGGCCGCGACCGGGTCGCCGCCGGCGCGATGGGCCGCCGCGCCCGCAGCGAGCGCGCGGGGGAGGGCGAGCGCCTTCGTGCGCTCCTCGGCGGAGAGGCGCCCGTTCCGGGACGAGAGCGCGAGCCCGTCCTCGTCGCGCACCGTCGGTACGACGCGGATCGCGAGCGGCAGGTCGAGGTCGTGGACGAGCCGCAGGACGACGGCGGCCTGCTGGGCGTCCTTCTGGCCGAAGTAGGCGCGGTCGGGCCCGACGAGGTTGAAGAGCTTCAGGCACACGGTCGCGACGCCGCGGAAGTGGCCGGGCCGCGCGTTGCCCTCGAGCCCGTGCGAGGTCTCCGAGACGTCGACCCACGTCTGGAAGCCGTCCGGGTAGATCTCCGCCGGGGCCGGCACGAAGACGAGGTCGACGCCCGCGGCCGCGGCCTCGGCCAGGTCGTGCGCCTCGTCGCGCGGATACGCGGCGAGGTCGGCCTGCTCGTCGAACTGGGCCGGGTTGACGAAGAGCGAGACGACGACCGCGTCGTTCTCGGCGCGCGCCGCCGCGATCAGCGCGAGATGGCCCGCGTGGAAGGCGCCCATCGTCGGCACGAGCCCGACCTCGCCGGCGAGCGCGGCACGCAGCTCCCGCAGCTCCGCGACAGTCCTCGCCACCTTCATGCGAGCGCCACCGTCGCCCCGGCGAGCGTCTCGTACAGGTGCTCGAGCTCCGGCCGCGCCGCCCGGATCGCAGCCTTGTGCGCCTCGACGACCGCCCAGTCGCCGCGCGAGATCGGCCCGGTCAGCTCGAAGTCGTTCTCGATCGTCCGCAGCATCAGTGGCACGAGCGCCTCCGCCGGCACGCCCGCCTCGCCGACGAGGAGCGCCGCCGCCCGCTGGAGCGTGACGACGTAGTTGGAGGCGAACACGGCGCCCGCGTGGTAAAGCGTCCGCGCCGCGTCGTCGAGCGCGAACGGCCGCAGCCCGAGCGTCTCAGCCAGCCATGTCGCCGTCGCGCGCGCCTCGTCGCTCTCGCCGGTGACCGCTCCCCAGGCGCCGTCGAACTGCTCCGCTCCGCGACGGACAGTGAACGTCTGCAGGGGATGCACGGAGAACCGGCGCACGTGCGGATCGAGTGCCGCGAGCGGCGTCGCCCCGCTCACGTGCGCGACCCAGGGCCCGGGCTGGAGGCCGCGCGCGACGCCCGCGATCGCCGTGTCCGGGACGGCCAGCAGGACGAGCTCCGGCGCCTCGTCGCCCACGGCGACGCCACGCTCGCGCAGGCGGGCGGTGAGAGCCGAGCCGACGCGGCCCGAGCCGATGACGTTGATCCGGTTGAACACTGCGAGCTCCAGCTCCGTAGCGGATGCCAGGCAGGTACGAGTGTACCCCGATGCCTCCTCCGGCCGCTCGCAGGGACGCTTGGAGCGATGCCGGTCAACGTGTGGACCGTGACCGCTGCGGCCGCGGTGACGGCCCTCGCGACCGGGCTCGGCGCGCTCCCGTTCCTGTTCGTGCGGAACGGCATGGGCAGGCGCTGGCTCGGCACGTCGAACGCGATCGCGGCCGGGTTCATGCTCGCCGCGAGCGTCGGGCTCGTCTGGCAGGGAGTCGGCCTCGGCCCCTGGCGCGTCGTCTTCGGCGCACTGGCCGGCGCGGCGTTCATCTGGGTCTTCCGGCGTCTGATCGGCGACCAGGAGGGACTCGTCCTCGGCCGGCTCGCCGGTGCGGACGCGCTCAAGGCGCTCGTGATCGTGGCCGTGATGACCGTCCACTCCGCGAGCGAGGGCGTCGGGGTCGGCGTCTCCTACGGCGGCGGCGAGCGGCTCGGCGTCCTGATCACGATTGCGATCGCCGTCCACAACATCCCGGAGGGGCTCGCGATCAGCCTCGTGCTCGTTCCGCGCGGGGCCCGGGTGCGCTCGGCCGCGTGGTGGAGCGTCTTCTCGAGCTTGCCGCAGCCGCTGATTGCCCCGTTCGCGTTCCTCTTCGTGGAGGCGTTCAAGCCGGTGCTGCCGGCGGGCCTCGGCTTCGCCGCGGGCGCGATGATCTGGATGGTCGTCTCGGAGCTGCTGCCGGAGGCGATCCAGGACGCGCCGAAGCGCACGCTCGCACTCGGCGGCGGCATCTCGTTCGCCGTCATGCTCGGCGCGCAGCTGCTCCTGTTTCGCACGTAGGCTCGGCAGCGCCGATCGGATAGCGTCGCGGCGTGAGGCAGGTCGAGGTACCCACCGTCGACGACGTTCGCGCGGCGCGCGAGCGGATCCGCGGGCTCGTTCGCGAGACGCCGCTCGTCGAGAGCGACGAGCTCGGCGCGCACCTGAAGCTCGAGACGTTCCAGCCGACCGGCTCGTTCAAGGTGCGCGGCGCGGCGGCGGCTCTCACGGCCCCCGGCTCGGGCGGCCGCGTGGTCGCCGCCTCGGCGGGGAACCACGGCCTCGGGGTCGCCTGGGCGGCGCAGCGGCTCGGGCTCGAAGCGACGATCGTCGTCGCCGAGACGGCCTCGCCCGCGAAGATCGAGGCGCTACGGCGCTTCTCGGCGACGCTCGTCCTCCACGGCGCCGACTACGACGAGGCGGAAGCGCACGCGCTCTCGCTCGCCGGCGAAGGGGCCCGCTACGTCTCTCCGTACAACGACCGCGACGTGATCGCGGGCGCGGGCACGATCGCGCTCGAGCTGCTCGAGCAACTCGGCCACGAGCTGACCGTCGTCGTCCCCGTCGGCGGCGGCGGGCTCGCCTCGGGCATCGGCCTCGCCGCGACACCGGCCGGAGCGCGCGTCGTCGGCGTCGTCGCCGAAGCCTCGCCCGCGATGCGCACCGCGCTCGCCGCAGGGGAATCGGTACCCGTACCCGTGCGCGAGACGCTCGCGGACGGGCTCGCCGGCAACATCGAGCCCGGCAGCGTCACGATCCCGCTCTGCTCGCGCCTGCTCGACGACATCGTCGCCGTGAGCGAGGACGAGCTCGCCGGGGCGATGCGCGTTCTCGTCTGCGAGCACGGGCTCGTCGCGGAGGGATCCGGCGCCGCGGCGGTGGCCGCGCTCCGGGCCGGCCGGGTCGAGGTCGAGGGCAGCGCGGTTGCGATCGTCAGCGGACGCAACGTCACGCTCGACTCGCTCATGTCGGTCCTCAGCTACTAGACTCAGCCGCATGCCGATTTACGAGTACGTCTGCATGGAATGCGAGTCGCACTTCGAGGAGCTCGTCCGCGGTGAGCAGCAGGTCGCCTGCCCGGACTGCTCCGCGACGAACGTCGCTCGCCAGTTCTCCACCTTCGCGGTACACGGCGCCGGCAAGCCGGCGAGCGTCGGCGGGGGCGGCGGGGGCGGCTGCTGCGGCGGCTCCTGCGGTTGCGGCCACTGAGGGGCCGGCCGTGAGCGGAGGGGAGACCGGCGAGCAGCTGACGCGCGCCGAGAAAGAGCATCTCGAGGCGGAGCTGGCCGAGCTCGAAGGCCCGCGTCGCCGGGCGATCGTCGAGGCGATCGCGGTTGCACGCGGGCACGGAGACCTGTCGGAGAACTTCGAGTACCACTCCGCGAAGAACGAGCAGGGCCTGCTCGAGCGGCGGATCACCATCCTGCGTGCGCGGCTCCAGCACGCGACCGTGATCGACGAGGCGGCCGCGGCGGCGTCCGGCGTCGTCACCGTCGGCTCGAAGGTCTCGCTCGAGCGGGAGGACGGCGAGGCGATGGAGATCGAGATCTCGAGCGTCGGCGGCGTCTCGCCCGACTCTCCCGTCGGCCAGGCCGTGCTCGGCAAGGGCGAGGGAGACGAGATCGAGGTCGAGGCTCCGCGCGGCGTCTGGCGCGCGCGGGTCGTGTCCGTCGGACGCGCCTCGTAGACTGCCCCGCCATGAGCGCAGTGCCGGTTCGTGCTGGAAGTCTCGCCAGCGAAGCTGGCGAGACCCGGCGGGAAGACCGCGACGCCGCCGGCGTCGTCCGGCCGGACAGCCTCGAGGAGTACGGAGCGTCGGTTGCCGGCTGCACGCGCTGCCGGCTCGGACAGGGGCGGAGGCAGGTAGTGTTCGGCGCCGGCAGCCCGCGCGCCGACCTGATGTTCGTCGGCGAGGCGCCGGGCTTTGAGGAGGACATGCAGGGCCTCCCCTTCG
>DATFMW010000312.1:0-2451 GCA_035266765.1 Gaiellaceae bacterium
GGGGGTCTCCGCGTGCCTCACGCTCCACCGAGCCGCGCTCGCCGGGCGCGAGGGGCGCCTCTACCCCGGCTCCTGGAGCGACTGGTCGCAGCGCGACCTTCCGCTCGAGCGCAGCTGATCGACGCAGACCTTCTCGCGTTCGCTACGGTAACCGGACTCTGTAGTCCGCTTTTGATCGGAGACCGATGCGCCACTCCACGAACCCCTGGGTGATCCTCGTCCTCATCTGCTTCGCGCAGTTCATGGTCGTGCTCGACGCGACCGTCGTGAACGTCGCGCTGCCGTCGATCCAGAAAGACCTGCACATGACCGAGGCGAACCTCCAGTGGATCGTCAACGCGTACACGCTCGTCTTCGGCGGCTTCCTGCTTCTCGGCGGCCGCGCGGGCGACCTGCTCGGGCGCAAACGGCTCTTCCTCGGCGGCCTCGTGGTCTTCACCGCGGCGTCGCTGCTGGACGGCCTCTCCGGCAGCCAGGGGATGCTGATCGGGGCGCGCTCGCTGCAGGGGCTCGGCGCCGCGTTCATCTCGCCGGCGGCGCTCGCGATCATCTCCACGACGTTCAAGGAGGGTTCGGACCGGGCGAAGGCGCTCGGCATCTGGGCGGCGATCGCGATCGGCGGCAGCGCCGTCGGGCTCGTCCTCGGCGGCGCGCTGACCCAGTCGCTCTCGTGGCCGTGGATCTTCTTCATCAACGTGCCGGTCGGCGTGGTCGTGCTCGCGCTCTCGCTGCGGCTGATCCCGGAGTCCCGCGACGAGGAGATGCACCGGAGCTTCGACATCCCGGGCGCGGTGACCGTCACCGGCGGGCTGATGACGCTCGTCTACGCGATCGTGCAGGCACAGCAGAAGGGCTGGGGCTCCGCGCAGACGATCGTCACCTTCGTTATCGCGGCGGCCCTGCTCGGCGCGTTCGCCGCGATCGAGCTGCGCGCGAAGGCACCGCTCGTGCGGCTCTCGATCTTCCGGGTGCGCTCGCTCGCTGCGGCGAACGTCGTGATGCTGATCGTCATGTCCGGGATGTTCGCGATGTTCTTCTTCAACTCGCTCTACATCCAGCGCGTGCTCGGCTACGGGCCGCTCGAGGCGGGGCTCGCGTTCCTGCCGTTCACCGGCGGGATCCTCGTCTCGGCTGGCTTCGCCTCGAACTTCGGGCCGAAGATCGGCGTGCGCGTGGTCGCGATCGGCGGGATGATCCTCGCCAGCGGGGGCCTGGCGCTCCTGACCCGCATCCCCGTGCACGGCTCGTATCTCGCCGACGTGCTGCCCTCGCTCCTGCTCGTCTCGCTCGGGATGGGCGCCGTCTTCGTCCCGCTCACGCTCATCGCGACGACCGGGCTCGAGGACGAGGACCAGGGGCTCGCGTCCGGGCTCTTCAACACCTCGCAGCAGATCGGCGGCGCGCTCGGCCTCGCCATCCTCTCGACCGTGGCTGCGAGCCGGACGAGCCATCTCGGCGGCGCGGGCGCGGCGGCGCTCGTCGGCGGGTTCCACTACGCGTTCGCCGGGAGCGTCGCCTTCGTCCTCGCCGGCCTCGTGGCCTTCGTCGTGATGCTGCGTGCGCACCACGTACGGGGCATCGCGGCCGAGGCGGCGACTGCGGGCGCCGGGATTTGAACGCCACCCGTCTTCGCGCCGACGCGCAGCGGAACCGCGACCGGCTGCTCGCAGCCGCAGCGGAGTGCTTCGCCGAGCGCGGCCTGGACGCGAGCGTCGACGAGATCGCCCGGCGGGCCGGCGTCGGGCACGGCACCGTCTTCCGCCGCTTCCCGACGAAGGACGCGCTCCTCCAGGCGGTGCTGGCACAGGAGCTCGGCGCAATCGCCGCGGAGGCGGAGATCGGCCTCGCCGACGCCGATCCGTGGGCGGGGTTCGAGCGCTTCTTCCGTGCCGCCGCCGAGGCGTACGGTCGGAACCGCGCGCTCGTCGAGGGCGGCTTCGAGCGGTGCGAGACGCCGCCGGAGAAGGCGCAGCTGCTCGAGAGCGCCGATCGGCTCGTCCGCCGGGCACAGGAGACGGGCGCGCTGCGGCCCGGCCTCTCGACGGCGGACGTCTTCGACCTCGTGCCGGCGGCCAGCCGGCATCCCGACGTGATCATTGCCGGGCTTCGCTCGGGCTAGAGGCTCCTAGGTCTCGGGCGTCGAGAGGCGCGCGTGCTCGCGGGCCTGCTCGTCGAGCCGGGCCTGCGCCTCGCGCAGGTGGCCGTGCACCGCCCAGGCGTGGGCCGATCCGCGCGGGACGTTCTCGTCCCGGAAGTGCTGGGCCGCGACCGCCGCATGGGCCGCCGCCCGCTCCAGTTCGGCCGCGACCTCGTCGTAGAGCGCGCCCACCTTGTCGAGCCGCTCGCTCATCTGGAAGAGTCTAGAGTGTGGTTCCGGAGGCGCCCCTCGAGCAGACCGAGGCTGGGCTCGTCGCGACCGGCGAGGGCTGGTTCGTCGCCAACGCGCGCGAC
>DATFMW010000313.1:0-2677 GCA_035266765.1 Gaiellaceae bacterium
GTGCTCGAGGCGACGATCGCGGGCCTGCTGCTCGCCGTCACCCTGCACGGGGCGACCGCGCTCTGGCCGTTTCTCGCACTCGCGCTCGCGACGGGGGTGGCGAACGCGATCGGCTGGCCTGCGTACGGGGCGCTGACGCCGGAGATCGTCCCGCCGGAGCTGCTGCCCGGAGCGATGGCGCTCCGCTCGATCGCGAGCCAGATCGCGATCGTGACCGGACCCGCCGTCGGCGGCCTGCTCTTCGCGCTGCGGCCCGAGCTCGTCTACGGCGTCGCGGTCGGCCTGTTCGCGGTCGCGTTCGTCGGCGTCACCGCGGTGCGGACGCAGACCGTCGAGCGGGGCGCGCCGCCGGACTTCGCCGACCTCGTCGCGGGCGTCCGCTTCGTCCTGCGGACGCGGATGCTGCTCGGCGCGATCGGGCTCGACCTGTTCGCCGTCCTCTTCGGTGGCGCCGTCGCGCTGCTGCCGGTGTTCGCGCGGACGATCCTCGACGTCGGCCCGGCCGGCCTCGGCGTCCTGCGCAGCGCACCGGCGGTCGGCGCCCTCTGCGCCGCGGTCATGCTCACACGGCGCCCGCTCCGCCTCCCGGCCGGCCGGACGCTGCTCGTCGTCGTGGCCGTGTTCGGCGCCTGCATGGTCGTGTTCGGCTTCTCACGCTGGTTCCCGCTCTCGCTCGCGGCGCTCGCGGTGAGCGGCTTCGCGGACATGATCAGCGTCAACATCCGCTCGACGACGGTCGGCCTCGTCACGCCGAACGCGCTGCGCGGCCGGGTGAGCGCCGTCGAGATGGTCTTCGTCAGCGCCTCGAACGAGCTCGGCGCGTTCGAGTCGGGCGTCGCCGCGGCGCTCGTCGGCACGGTCACGGCCGTCGTCGCGGGCGGGGTCGCGACCATCGGCGTCGCGGTCTCGTGGGCGCGCCTCTTTCCCTCGCTCGCGGGGATGCGCCGACTCGAGGAGCTCAGGCCGGCGACCGGCGAGTAGAGTCGGCGCATGGACACCTCCGACCCGCACGCGATCCTCTGGCCCTACGACGAGCGCGGCGAGGCGGGGCCCTTCTTCTACTCGCGCTATGCGCATCCGACGGTCGTCGAGGCGGAGGCGCGGCTCGGAGAGCTCGAGGGCGGCACGGCCGTCCTCTTCCCGTCCGGCACCGGCGCCGCGACGGCGCTGGCCCTCTACCTGCTCCGGCCCGGCGACACGATCGCGCTCGCCGAGGGCTGCTACTACGGCACCGGCGTCACCTTCCAGACGCTCGCGCCCTGGGGCCTCCGCTACGTCGAGTTCGACCAGACGGGGACGCCGCCGGACGGCGTCCAGCTCGTCTGGCTCGAGGCGCCGTCGAACCCGTTCCTGACCATGCCCGATCTCGCTGCGGCGGCCGCGCACCCGGCGCCGGTGGTCGTCGACTCGACGGTTGCGACGCCCGTGTTTCTGCGTCCGCTCGAGCACGGTGCCGACTACGTCGTCCACAGCGTGACGAAGTACCTCGGCGGCCACGACGACATCCTGCTCGGCGTCGTCGTCTGCCACGACGAGGAGAAGGCCGCGGAGCTGCGCGCCTTCCGGGGGCGCACCGGCATCTCGCCCTCACACGAGCCGGCGTGGCTGCTGCTGCGGAGCCTCGAGACGCTCGAGGTGCGGGTGCGGCGCCAGTCCGCAACCGCGGCGGAGCTCGCCGGCCGACTTGCCGCGCACCCGAAGGTGCAGACGGTCCGCTACCCGGGTATCGGCTCGCTGCTCTCCTTCGACGTGGCCGACGGCGAGGCCGCCCGGCGCGTCGAGACGTCAGTCCGCACGATCGTCAACTCGACCTCCCTCGGCAGTGTGCACAGCCTGCTCGAGAGCAGGCACCGCTGGGAGGGCGACCGCGTGCCGACCGGGCTCCTGCGGCTCAGCGTCGGGCTCGAGGACGCCGACGTGCTCTGGGCCGACCTCCAGGGCGCGCTCGAGCGCGCCTAGCGACCGTCCTGGCAGGCGCGAGACGAGTGCGAGGCCGGGAGAGACCCCGGCCTCGCAGCGATTCGCCCTGTCCTGTCGGCGCGGCGCCGGCTCAGCGCTTCCAGCCGCTCGCCGCCACATACGACCCGGCCTCGCCGTTCGGGTGCACGAGGACGATCGGGGCGATGCAGCTCTTCGGTACGGCGACCGCCGTGTCGATCGCCGCGTCGCCTGCGCTCGAGAGGGCCAGTGACTTCGTGGTCGCCACGGGCTTCGCACTCCCGTCGCAATAGAGGGACGCACTCACGGTCTTCACGGGGCCGACGCCCTTCCCCGGAATAAGAAACCCGGCGAGGTGGAGCTGCATGTGGCCGTCCGAGACGACGACGTCGCCCGATTTGAGGTTCCACGGCAGCGCCCCGGGCTTCGCCCCGTCGATCGTCGGGTCGGCGGGCACGCTCGGCGCGAGCATGGAGCGGAGCAGACCGCCAGCGGCCACCTTCTTCGCCATGGTCGTGCGCGCGCCGCGGCTCGTCGCGTACGCGGTCGTCTTCGCGCTCGGGTGGCCGGTGTGGCGAGCCGCCAGCGAGGGCCCCGCCCAGGCGGCGAGGGCGAGGCTTGCGAGCGCGAGTGCCGTCGGGAGACGACGCATCGATTCCTCCTTCGTCGACGTGCTGTCCTGCCGCGGCCCACTGTCACGGGCGGGCGGGCGGCCCGGCATCGGTCATCCGGAGGAAAC
>DATFMW010000314.1:0-8024 GCA_035266765.1 Gaiellaceae bacterium
CCTAGCCATGCGGGCGAGGTGTCACGAGACCGTCACGGCGGCGCGGGACGGTGCCAGGCACGAATGTAAAAAGAGGCTCGCAGCTTCGTGAAGGACACTTGCGCGGACGGGCGAAAGGCGGCAGCCTCGGGGCATGGCTCGACCCCTCCGCGACAGCGACCCCGGCCTCTTTCACATCACCGTGAACGCCATCGAACCGGGCGCGTACTTCTTCGACGGCGTCGACAAGATGATCTGGCGCGCGACACTCGCCCGCACGATCGTCCGCGTGCGGGCCGAGTGGACGATCGTCGCCCACTGCGAGATGACGACACACGCGCACCTGATCGTCGCGGTCGCCGACGGATCGCTCTCGGCCGGCATGCACCTCCTCGGCGGCGAGTACACGCGCGCGTTCAACCACCGCCACGGCCGCAAGGGCCCGCTCCAGCAGCGCCGCTTCGGCGCCGTCCGGATCGTGACCGCCGCACACCTCGCGAACGCGTTCCGCTACGTCGTCCGCAACCCGGTCGAGGCGGGCGCCTGCCGCTCTCCCCTCGACTGGCCCGACTCGAGCTATCGCGCCGCGCTCGGCCTCGAGGACGACGGCGGACTGACCGACGCGTCGGCCGTCATCCACCACTTCGGCCACAACCGCGCCCGCGCGCTCACCGAGCTCCGGCTCTTCGTCGAGCTCCCCGCCGCGGCGCGCGCGGCCTAGCCGCCTAGCGGATCCCGGCCGCCGTCAGCGCGAACCGGGTCATCGCACTCGGCATCCGCCGCGCCCGCCGCACCGTCGCGTGCAGCGCGTCGACGAACCCCTCGAGATCCTCGTCGGAGAGGACGAGCGGCGGCAGCACCTTCAGCACCGCCATCCGGTGGCCGGCCACCTGGCTCAAAATCCGGTGCTTCGAGAACAGCGGCTGCACGACGAGCTGCGCGAACAGCCCCGGCTGCATCCGCTCGATCATCCGCCACGCCGTCCGCCCCGACCGCGGCTCGCCGAACTCGATCGCCCACATCAGCCCGAGCCCGCGCACCTCCTTGACCACCTCGAACTCGTCCACGAGCGCCCCCGTCAGCTCGAGCAGCCGCCCGCCGAGCCGCGCGCTCGCCGCCACAAGCCGCTCCGCCTCGAGCTCCTGCAGCGTCGCGAGCCCGGCCGCCATCGCGAGCTCGTTCGGCGCGAACGTCGACCCGTGCGCCACCGCGTTCTCCATCGAGTCGAACACGGCCTCGTGCACCGCCCGCGACATCAGGAGCGCCCCGACCGGCACGTACCCGCCCGACAGCGACTTCGCCACCGGGACGAGATCCGGCTCGAGCCCCCAGTGCTCGAACGCGAACATCTTCCCCGTCCGCCCGAACCCGGTCTGCACCTCGTCGACGCAGAAGAGCGTCCCGTAGCGGCGGCACAGCTCCTGCGCCCCCTCGAGGTAGCCGGCCGGCGGCAGGTGCACGCCCTTCCCCTGGATCGGCTCGACGAGGAAGATCGCGACGTCCTCGCGCCGCAGCTCCGCCTCGAGCGCCTCGAGGTCGCCGAACGGCACCCGCTCGAAGCCGGGCAGCAGCGGCCCGAACCGTGCCGTGAACTCCGGGTTCCCGTTCGCCGACAGCGACCCGAGCGTCAACCCGTGGAAGCCGTGGTCCACCGAGATCACCCGCGACCGCCCGGTCGCGGCCCGCCCGAGCTTCAGCGCCGCCTCGACCGCCTCGGTGCCGGAGCTCGTGAAGAGGCAGCGCTCGAGCCGGTCGGGGACGAGCGCGAGCAGCGCCTCCGCCAGGAGCCCCGGCAGCGCGGTGACGCCCATCGCGAGCATCCCCGGCGTCTCCAGCTCGAGCGCCTCGCCGAGCGCGGCCCGGATGCGCGGGTTGTTGCGGCCGACGTTGTACATCCCGAAGCCGCCGAGCATGTCGAGGTAGCGGTTGCCGTCGGCGTCCCACAGGTACGCGCCCTCGGCGCGCGCCCAGGTCCGGTCGAAGTCGATCGTGCGCAGGACGCGGACGAACTGCGGGTTGATCGTCCGCGCCCACAGGTCGAGATCCTCGCCGCGGCGCGAGGCCAGGAGCTCGCGGAGGCTCGAGCCGGCCACGGCCGGACTGTACCTCCGCGGCGCCCGCCGGGAGCCCTCCATTCCGGCGCCCAGCCGCCGATAACGAGACCGGATCCACGGACGGATCCAAGCCACGCATGGACGCAACGGCACGCACCATCCTGCTCGTCGCCGCGCTCGCTCTCGCGGCGGCTCTCGCATTCGCCTCGCCCGCGAGGGCGGCGATGCCCGGGGTGGTCGTCTCGATGGCACCGGGGACCCCGCACGCCGCCGCGGAGCGCCTGCTCCGGCGTGCCGGGGTCCTCGGCGTCCGTCGCGTGGGCAAGACGGGCTGGCTCATGGGCCGGTCCCGTAACCGCGCGGCGGCACTCGCGACCCTCGAGCGCAGCCCATCGGTCGAGGCGGCAGAGCCGGACGCGACGGTGCACGCCGCGTTCGTCCCGGCCGATCCGTTCTACTCGGTCGCCCGCACGCCGGCCCGCGTCAGCGGCCTCGAGCAGGCATGGAACGTGACCCTCGGCAACCCGTCGATCACGATCGCCGTCGTCGACACGGGAGTCGACCCGATACCCGACCTGGCGTCCGCACTGGTGCCGGGTCACGACTTCCTCGGCGGCGACACGACCGACCCGAACGGGCACGGCACCGAGGTCGCGAGCGTCGCCGCCGCGCGGATCGACAACGGCCTGGGGATCGCGGGCGCCTGCGGGCTCTGCAGCGTGATGCCGGTGCGCGTGCTCGACGCGCAGGGGCAGGGGCTCACCTCCACGGTCGCGGAGGGAATCACCTGGGCGGCCGACCACGGCGCCCGGATCATCAACCTCTCCCTCGCCGGCACGAAGGACGACCCGGTGCTCGACGCCGCGATCGCCTACGCGACCGATCACGGCGCCGTCGTCGTGATCGCCGCCGGGAACTTCGGCACGAGCACGCCCGCGTACCCGGCCGCCGGCGCGCCCGAGGCGATCCGCGTCGCCGCCAGCGACCCCGCCGGGTCGCTCTTCTCCTGGTCGGATCACGGCTCCTGGGTCGACATCGCGGCCCCCGGAAATCCGAGCGTGCTGCTCTCGACCGGCGGCGTCTCCTCGACCGTCCTCGGCACCTCGCTCTCGGCGCCGCTCGTGGCGGGCGTGGCCGGGCTGCTGCTGAGCTGGCAGCCGACGCTCGACCCCGCCGCGGTGAAGGACGCCCTCCTCCGGGGCGGCGCGCCCACCCCGGGCCTCGACGTCACCTCGGGGCGGCGGCTGGACGCGTTCGGCGCGTTCGTCGCGGCCGGCTACGTGACCGCGCACGACCGCGTCCTCACCGTGCATCCGGTTTCCCACTTGCAAGCCCGGTAGACCTCCGTCAACATCAGCAGACGCCCATGCGGCGGCCCATGGCGCAACCTGTCTCTCCTCCCGTCCTCGGGATTCCCCGTTCCGGAGCGCTCGCCGGCGAGCGTGCGCGCAGCGTGCTCGTCGCGGGCGCCGCGTTCGCGCTGCTCGTCGGCGCGGGCGCCTCGAACGGCGGCTACTTCCAGGGCGCGTGGGGCTGGCTGACGCTCGCGGGAGCCTGGATCGCGGCGCTGGCGCTCGTGCTCGACGACGGCGTCGCCCTCTCCCGCGCCGGCACGGCGACGCTCGCGCTGCTCGCCGCGTTCACCGGCTGGACGCTGCTCTCGGCGCTCTGGAGCGTCGACGTGACGCAGACGGCGCTCGAGGCGCAGCGGACGCTCGTCTACGTGGCCGGCTTCGGCGCGGCGCTGCTGCTGGCGCGCAGGTCGCAGCGGGCGCTGCTCGGCGGCGCGTGGGCGGCGGTGCTCGTGCTCTGCTCGTACGCGCTCGCGACGCGGCTCGTCCCCGACCGGTTCGGCGTGCTCGACTCGATCGCCGGCGCGCGGCTCTCCGAGCCGATCGGCTACTGGAACTCGCTCGGCCTCTACGCCGGCATGGGCGCGCTGCTCGCGCTCGGGCTCGCGGCGCGCGGGCGGACGATCTGGACGCGGGTCGCCGGCGCAGCGTCGCTGCCGCTCCTCGTCGTGACGCTGTACTTCACGTTCAGCCGCGGCGCCTGGATCTCACTGCTCGTCGGCGCGGCCGCGCTCCTGCTCGCCGATCCACGCCGGCTGCAGGCCCTCGCGGCGCTCGCGGCGACCGGCCCGTGGACGGCGGCCGCGGTCGCGCTCGCCGCCTCCTCGCCCGGCCTGACGACGAACGGCGTCTCGGTGCCGCTGCAGGCCCACGACGGCCACCGGCTCGTGCTGTGGCTCGTGCCGCTCGTGGCCGCGAGCGGCGCCTCGAGCGCCGGCCTCGCGCTGCTCGAGCGGCGGGTCGCCGTCGCCGAGTCGGCGCAACGACGGCTGACGCAGGGGCTCGCGGCCTCGGTCGTCGCGGCAGCGATCGCGCTCTTCGCCGTGCTCGGGGCGCCGTGGACGCTCGTCTCCCGCGGCTGGCACGCGTTCGCGGCGGGATCACCGGCAACCGGCGGCGACCTGAACGCGCGCCTCTTCCACCTCTCCGGCAGCGGCCGGCTGACGCAGTGGCAGGTCGCCTGGCACCACGAGGTGGCCGCGCACCCGCTGCTCGGCTCCGGCGCGGGCACCTACCAGCGCTACTGGGAGCGGTACCGCCCCACCGGCGGCCACATCGTGAACGTCCACAACCTCTACCTCGAGGCGCTCGGCACGCTCGGGCCGGTCGGGCTCGCGCTCCTCGCCGGCGTGTTCCTCCTGCCGCTCGCCGTCGGCGTCCGCCGCCGCGGACGCCCACTCGTGCCGATGGCGCTCGGCGCCTGGTGCGCCTACCTCGTGCACGCGATCGTCGACTGGGACTGGCAGATCACGGCGGTCGGGCTCGTCGCGTTCGCGTGCGCCGCGGCGCTCGTCTCGACGGAGCGGACACCGGAGCTCGCGCCGCGTCTCCGCCGGGCCGGGATCGCCGCTGCGGTGCTCGCCGGCGCGCTCGGGATCTGGGGGATCGCGATGCAGGTGGAGCTGACGCGAATCGCGTCGAACAGCGGCGGCGTGGCGGGCTCGGCGCGGGCGGCGCAGACGGCGTCGGACCTTCAGCCCTGGTCGACCGAGCCGTGGCAGCGGCTCGCCGGAGCAGAGATCACCGCGCACGAGTTCGCGGACGCGCGCGTCTCGCTCCGCCGGGCGCTCGCGCTCGATCGGCGCGACTGGACGCTCTGGTTCGACCTCGCCCAGGCGTCGACCGGCAAGGCCCAGGCCCGCGCACTGACCCGGGCCCTCGCGCTCGACCCGCTCGAGCCCGAGGTCGTCGCCCTCCAGCAGTCCGTCAAGGGGACGGGCTCGTGATGCGCCGCCGCGACCCGCTCGCCGACCCGCGCGCGCTCGTCGAGCGTCTCTACGCGTACGTCGCCTACCAGATCGGCGACGGGCCGGACGCCGAGGACGTGACGAGCGACGCGTTCGAGCGGGCGCTTCGCTACCGCTCGAGCTACGACCCGCGCCGGGGCTCGCCGGCCTCGTGGCTGATCGGGATCGCGCGCCGCTGTCTCGCCGACCGCGCCGCCCAGCGCGTCGAGCTGACGGCCACGGGGGAGCTCGAGGAGCAGCCCGCGGGGCCGCACGACGAGACGGCGGCGGCGGTGACGCTGACGGTGCGGGCGATCGTGGCGCAGCTGCCCGACCGCGACCGGGAGCTCGTGGCGCTCCGCTACGGCGCCGATCTCACCGCCCGGGAGATCGGCGAGCTGCTCGACCTGCAGACGAACGCGGTCGAGGTGGCGTTACATCGGCTCCACCGCAAGCTCCGCGGCGAGCTCACCACCGCGCTCGAGCGCGGCACCGGCGTCGACCTCACGCGTAAGGGTTTCGGCACCGCCGGCGGTATGTAACGCGAAGGTCCGGTCGGATATCTGGTGACGAAACGGAGGGCGGCATCGTGAGTAGGCGGTTTTTCGGCAGAGAGAGCGAGACGGAGCACCTGCTGCGCATGGCGCGGCCCCGCCCCACGGACGAGCTCGCCGACCGGCTCGCCCATCGCGCCGCACCGCCGGCACGCAGCCGTCTCCGGCCGAGCAGCCGCCTCGTCCTCGCAGGCACCGTGACCGCGCTGATGGTCGTCGCGCTCGCGAGCGTCGGCGGCATCAGCTACGCCGCCTCGACGTTCTCGCAGGTCGTGCAGCAGGTGACGAGCCACGCGACCTACATGGGCCACCGCATGGTGCTGCTCACCCAGAGCAGCCAGAGCGCCGCTCGCTCCCAGTACGGCGCTCCGACGACCACGACGTCGACGACCGCCACCGTCACGACGGCCGGCAACACGACCGGCACGGTGACGACGCAGACGATCTCGCCGACGAGCGGCAAGGGCACGACGACGATCAAACTCTCCAATGCTTCCGTCGCCCTGACGAGCACGACGTTCGCCCAGGCGGTCAGCGTGGCCATTCAGCAGCTGACGGGCGCTGACTCGAGCAGCACGCTGGTCAAGAACCTCGTGGCCACGCTCACGAAGAAGTTCACCGATGCCGCGGCGGGCGGCGACGCCGCCAAGTCGACGACGATCAAGCTCGTGACGATCACGGTCGACACGACCTCGAACGGCACCGCGGTGACCTCGTTCGGCTCGCCGGCGGACATCACGCTCAACCTGGGGAGCTTCTACCGGGCGAACTCGGCGAAGGCGGGGAACCCGGCTCTCACCCCGATCCCGGTGGTGACGCAGGACGGCGTCGCAATCCGGGCGCTGAAGAACGTCGGCGGCCCGAACGGTGACCTCGGCGCCTCGGGCGACGGCTACTACGTCGCGAGCGACGGCACGCTCCACGTGCTGACGCTGCATCCGGGCTCGTTCGGCCTCATCAGCAAGCTGGCCGTGAACGTCGGCCAGTCCGGCCGGACGCTCGCGAAGCCGGGCAGCCTCGAGTTCGGCGACCCGACCCTGATGCAGTTCGGCAAGGCGACGCTGAAGCAGGTCGGCGACGTCTCGGTACGGAGCCTGGGCAGCAACGGCGCCGTCGTGCCGGCCACGTTCTTCATCAACGAACAGGCGAGCATCCACCTGAGCATCTTCAAGGGCAAGCAGAAGATCGGGATCATGAAGAAGGGCACCCGCGTCCGCGGCCGTGTGATCCACAGCGGCGGCCTCGTGAAGAACCTCCACGTCACGATCCTCCGCCCGGGCACGATCAAGGTGCAGCTCCACGTGCCCGCCGGCCGCCTCGTGCCGGGCCAGAAGTACAGGCTCCGCGTCTGGGCGATCGACCCCGACGGCAACAAGACCGTCGGCTACATCCCCTTCACGGGCTGACACGACAGACACCAGGGGACCGTCGAGGGGCCGGCCATGCCGGCCCCTCGGACGTTCGGGACCCACACGGCTGCAGAGAGCGGGGCGCGACGACCGCATCGGCGCGAATCGTCCGGCGTCAGGAGAGGAGCGCGAAACCCCTCGGCGGCGGCGGCCGCCCCGAGCTGCCGGTCGAAGCACGCGAACGCCGCGAGGTCGAGATCGGCCGCGCGGGCGGCGAGCGCGCTTCCGAGCTGCGCGGCTTCGTCAGCGCGCTCGGATGGCGGCTCGGCCGTGACGATGCTATCTCTCGTTCGCACATATGCGCTACTGTGCACTCGTGCAGAAGACACGGGCCACCTACAGCCTCGATTCGTCCCTCCTGCGGGCGACGCGCGTTGCCGCCGCCCGGCAAGGACGACGCGAGTCCGAGATCGTGGAGGAGGCGTTGCGCGCCTACCTCGGGTTGGGTGTGCTCGAGGAGATCTGGGCGAGGAACCCCGACGATCTCGACGCTGACACGGCGCTGGAGCTCGCGGTCGCAGAGCAGCACGCTGCTCGGCACGAAACGTGACGCGAGCCGTCCTCGACCCGAACGTTCTCGTCGCTGCCGCATTGGCGCCTCACGGCCCTCCGGCCGACTGTCTGCGCGCACACGCTGAGGGGCGTTTCGAGCTCGTCGTCAGCGAGAAGCTGCTCGCCGAGTTAGGCGGCGTGCTCGCGCGGGAGAAGTTCCGACGCTATCTCTCGCTCG
>DATFMW010000315.1:0-5789 GCA_035266765.1 Gaiellaceae bacterium
TCGTCTCCGTCCCGTATGCGAGCGCCGCGATCGCCTGCGGGCCGCCCAGCGCCCAGACCTCGTCGAGTCCGAGCAGCTCCGCGGCGGCGGCGACGAGTCCGGCGCCGGCGGGCGGCGTGACGACGACGATCCGCTCGACGCCGGCCGCCAGCGCCGGCACGGCGCACATGACGAGCGTCGAGACGAGGCCGCGCGGAACGTAGACCCCGACCGTGCCGAGCGGCACCCAGCGCCGCTCGAGCTCGACGCCCGGCTCGACCTCGAGCCGCACGTCGACGGGACGCTGCGCCTCGTGCCAGCGGCGGACGCGGTCGGCGAGCGCGAGCACCGCCTCCTCGGGCAGCCCCGGCTCCGGATCGGCCCGGGCCGGTTCGACGCCGTCGAAGCGGAGCGACCACTCGCGGAGCGCCTCGTCGCCGCGTGCGCGGACGTCGGCGACGATCTCTGCGACGCCAGTCATCCGAGCATCCGTTCGACGGGCACGAGCAGGATCGACGACGCACCGGCCGCCTCGAGCTCGGGCAGCAGCCGCCAGATGTCAGCCGCGGGTACGAGGCTGTGCACCGCGACCATCCCGGGCTCGGCGAGCGGGAGCACACTCGGTGCGCGCGAGCCCGGCACGAGCGCGCGGATCGCGTCGATCGAATCCTCCGGTGCGTTCAGCATCAGGTAGCGCGCGTTCCGGCCGTCGACGACGCTGCGGAAGACGCCGGCGAGCTGCGTCGCGTCGGCCTGCGGCTCCGGCGGGCCGATCAGGACGGCCTCCGACTCGAGCAGGCGCGCAATCGAGCGGAGCCCGTTGGTGCGCAGCGTGCTGCCGCTCGAGACGAGGTCGACGATCGCATCTGCGAGCCCGAGTCGCGGCGCGAGCTCGACGGAGCCGTGCACGTCGACGAGCTCGATCGGCGCCGGCAGGAACTCGGTCGCAAGACGTGGGAAGCTCGTCGCGACGCGCGCGCCACGCAGCTCCTCGAGCGACTGGACCGGCGACTCGGCCTGCACCGCGGCCTCGAGCGAGCAGCCGCCGAAGCCGAGCAGCAGGAGCTCCTGCACGTCGGCGTCGCGCTCGCGGACGATGTCGAGTCCGGTGATGCCGCAGTCGACGACGCCGTCCTGCACGTACTCGGGGACGTCGTCGGCGCGGACGAGCAGCGCCTCGACCGGCGCGTGGCGGCACGGGAAGGCGAGCGCGCGGTCGCCCGGCGTCTCGGGGCCGAGCCCCGCATCGTGCAGCAGCTGGATCGCCGGCTCGCGCAGGCGCCCCTTCGAGGGAACGGCGATTCTCACGCCCCTGGCCGCCTTTCGCTCAAGCGCGCCTGCGGCGCCGGCGCAGTGCCGTCGCGTAGCCGCCCTCGCCGTTGCGCACCCACTGCGCCACGCGCGTCACGGTCGTCGTCGAGGCGTGGGCCCGCTTCGCCACCTCGAGGTACGGGAGCCCCTCGTCCAGCAGGCGGGCCACCTGCCACCGGTGCGCCATCGCGTCCAGTTCCGACCGCGTGCACAGATCCCGCAGGAAGGCCTGCGCCTCCTCCGGGCTCTTCAGCGACGCGATCGTCGCGAACAGCTCCTCGTGCTCTGCGGTCGGCCAATGTCGGGGCTCCGTTGCTGCCATCGTGTTAGCATGGTACCATGGTGATAGACAGCTTCGCAATCATACCGGCGGTGGACGTACTCGACGGGCGGGCCGTCCGCCTCAGGCGCGGCGACTACGACCGCGTCGCGACCGAAGGCGGCGACCCGTTCGAGCTGATCGAGCGCGTCGCAGCCGCCGGCCCCCCGCTCGTACACGTCGTCGCGCTCGGCGCGGCGCGCGACGGCGGCGCCCCGATCGACCTCGCACGCCGCGCCGTCGCCGCGGCGGCGCCAGTACCCGTGCAGCTCGGCGGCGGCGTCCGCTCGGTCGCGGACGCACTCGCACTCGTCGGGGCCGGCGTCGACCGGGTGATGGTCGGAACCGCGGCGTTCGGGCCGATTCCGCTCGAGTCGTTCGTCGAGGTGCTCGGCGACCGGCTCGTCGTCGCCGTCGACGTCTCCGGCGGAGTCGTACGCACCGCGGGCTGGCTCGAATCGTCGAGCCTGACGACCGCCGCCGCGCTCACCCGCTGCACCGAGGCGGGCGTGACACGGGTCCTCTGCACCGCGATCGACCGCGACGGGACGCTCCGCGGCCCGAGCCTCGGACTCATCCGCGAGGCGCGTGCCGGCTTCGCGGGTTCGATCCTCGCAGCCGGCGGCATCCGCAACGCCGCCGACATCGACGCGGTGCGACTCGCAGGTGCAGACGGGGCCGTCGTCGGGCGCGCCTGGCTCGAGGGCGGCTTCGATCTCGCGCTCTCCCGCGGGCGCTAGGAGACGATCCGCGTGAGCGTCCGCTCGAGCGCGAGCCCGCAGTCCTCGGCGGCCTGGCGCCAGCGGGCGAAGTGCGGCGTGTGTCCGTGCGCCTCGAACGCGGCCTCGTCGGCGTAGACCTCATAGAGGACGAAGCGGGCCGGGTCGTCCTCGACCGCGCAGACGTCGAAGCGGAGACAGCCGGGCTCCTCCGCGAGCGACGCCTCCGCCTGCGCACGGATCGCGGCGAGGAACCGGTCGCGGGAGACAGGCGGCACCTCGATCAAGACGACGAGCGCGAGCACAAAGGCAGCGTATATGGGCGCCGGCCGAGACATGTCCCGGTGTCAGACACGCACACGGATGTGTCGCCACTTCGCAACGCCGCGGAACGCGCGGATCCGGCCGGCCATGCGAGATCGCGGACGACCGGGCGCGCTCACAGCACAGGTCGGTGCCCGTTCCGGACATATCCCGGTGTCAGACACCGTCACGCCGACGTCACGAGAGCTGCGCATAGGCTTCGACGGTGCGGATCTTCCTGCTCGCCCGACACGGCCAGTCGCTCTTCAACGTCGCCGGGATCGTCAACGGCGACCCGCTGCTCGACCGGGGCCTCTCCGAGCAGGGGATCGACGAGGCGCAGCGACTCGGACGACAGATCGAGCCGATCGCGATCGAGTTCGCCGCCGTCTCGCCGTTTCCGCGCGTCGTCCAGACGGCGAACCTCGCGCTCGAAGGTCGCGACGTCCCCCGCGTCGTCGAGGACGACCTCGGCGACGTCCGCATCGGCGAGCTGGAGGGCGGCTCCATCGACGAGTACCGCGCCCAGCCGGCGCACGCCGACCCGGCGCTCCGCTTCCCCGGCGGCGAGAGCCTGAACGAGGCGGCGCTCCGCTACGCCGCCGCGTTCGAGCGGCTGCTCGCACGCGACGAACACGTGACGCTCGTCGTCTGCCACGAGATCCCCGTGCGCTATGCCGTCAACGCCGCGGCCGGCAGCGACGACCTGAACGGCCCGCTCCACGACGTCGCGAACGCGACGCCGTACCTCTTCGACGAGGACGCGCTCGCGCGCGCGGCGGCGCGGATCCGCGAGCTCGCCGGCTGATCCTCGAGGCGCCGCAACTCGCAGACGTCCTCGAACCCGAGCCGGCGCAGGATCGGATACGAGGTGTCGGGCATTGCAGCGACGACGAGCGCCGGCGTACCACGGGCGACCGCGGCGTCCCAGCGGGCGCGGACGAGCGCTCGGTAGACGCCGCGGCCGCCCGCCCACGGCGCGGTCGAACCGCCGAGGAGGAACATCCCGCGGGCCGACGGCACCGCGGACGCCGTCCCTGCCGGACGCCCGTCGAGGAGCGCGAGGAATCCGACCGGGCTTCCGACTCGCTGCGCCTCCTCGAAGTCCTCGCGGCTCCGCGCCCGGTTCCTCGCGCGCCGCTCCTCCGGCGTCCCGAACGCGTCCCACTGGAGCTCGCGCGCCGCCTCGGACTGCTCGAGCGTCTCGATCCGGAGCACCTCGATCCCGTCCACTCCGGCAGGCGCCACGACGAGCGCGAGCGCGCGTAGAAGCGGTGCGCGGTCGCCGGGCTCACGGAAGCCAAGCTCCCGGAGGCGCTCGTCCAGGTCGGCCGGCCGCGTCGAGGGACCGATCCACCAGACCCGGTCCCTGCCCTCCGGCACGCGCTCGCGCACCTCGGAGACGAGCGCCTCCACCTCGTCCGCGGCGACCGAGACGCCGCTGATCGACGCCCAGGTCGGCCCCTGGAGGACGCAGACGCGCTCGTCGGCGAACCGCTCGACGCTCCCGCCCGCCGCCACGTGCGAGAAGCGGTCGAATGTCTCGGCGTACTCGCGCAGCTCCGGCGGCAGCGCCACGCCGCGGAGTCTACGAGCGCCGGCCTCGCTCGCTACGCGCCGAGCAGCAGCGCGAGCAGCGCCTTCTGGACGTGGAGGCGGTTCTCCGCCTCGTCCCAGATCGCCGAGCGCTCGCCGTAGAGCACCTCGGCGGTGATCTCCTCGCCCGGGTGCGCCGGCAGGCAGTGCATCACGAACGCGTCCGCCGAGGCGAGCGCGAGCAGGTCGCGATCGAGCCGGTACGGCTCGAGATCCGAGAGCCGCTTCACGCGCTCGTGCTCCTGCCCCATGCTGATCCACGTGTCGGTGACGACGACGTCGGCACCGGAGACGGCCTCGCGCACGTCGCGCACCGTCTCGACGCCCGCCGCCTCGTAGCCGTCGGGCGACGCGGCCACGACCTCGTAGCCGAGCAGCTCTCCAAGCGCGGCGAGCGAGACGAGGACGTTCGAGCCGTCGCCGACCCACGCCACCCGCACGCCGTCGAGCGAGCCGAGCCGGTCGCGGATCGTGAGCGCGTCCGCGAGCGCCTGGCACGGGTGCTCGTCCGCGGTCAGCGCGTTGATCACCGGGATCGTCGCCCACTCCGCCCACGCCTCGAGCTCCGCGTGCTCGTGCGTCCGCACGGCGAGCGCGTCGAGGTAGCGGGAGAAGACGCGCGCCGTGTCCGGCAGCGACTCGCCGCGCGAGAGCTGGAGCTCCTCCGGCGCGAGCGGCAGCGCCGCGCCGCCGAGCTGCGTCATCCCGGCCGTGAACGAGATCCGCGTCCGCGTCGAGTGCTTCGCGAAGTAGAGCCCGAGCGTCGCCCCGGGCAGGAGCGGCTGCTTCGGCTGCTCGCGCAGCTCGACCGCACGGTCGAGGATCGCCTCGGCCTCGGCGGCGGAGAGGTCGGAGACGCGCAGGAAGTCGCGACCCTCGAGCGAGACCTCGGAGATCGTGCTCATGCGGACCACCTTTCCTTTGCGGCCGCGACCGCGGCGGCGACGTCGGGAAGCCGCGGCGCGGGCGGCGGCGGCTCGAAGCTCCCGTCCCGCACCGAGGCGGCGACCTGCTCGTGCGCGTCGCGGAACGGGACGCCCTCGCGGACGAGCGCCTCGGCGGCGTCGGTCGCGAGCAGCATCGGGTCGGACGCGCCGGCGGCGAGTCGCTCGCGGTCGAACTCGAGCCCCGAGACGAGCACGGCGGGCGCCCCGAGCGCGCCCGCGACGTCCTTGCGGGCGGCGAAGAGCGGCGGCTTGTCCTCCTGGAGATCCTTGTTGTAGGAGAGCGGCAGCCCTTTCAGCGTCGCGAGCAGGCCCGTGAGCCGCCCGATCGCCGTGCCGGCCTTCCCGCGCGCGAGCTCGGCCACGTCGGGGTTCAGCTTCTGCGGCATCATCGACGACCCGGTCGCCGCGAACTCCGGCAGCGCGCAGAACCCGAACTCCCTGCTCGCCCAGAGGCAGAGCTCCTCGCCGATCCGCGACAGGTGCGTGAAGAGCACGGCGGCCGCGTAGAGGTAGTCGAGGACGAAGTCGCGGTCGGCGACGGCGTCGAGCGAGTTTCGGAGCGGGTTCGGCGGCGGCGGCAGCGGGAGCGTCGACCCGGCGAGCGCGCCCGCGCCG
>DATFMW010000316.1:0-5237 GCA_035266765.1 Gaiellaceae bacterium
CGAGCAGGAGGCCGAGGAGCGGCGGGATCAGGAGCACCGGCAGGTCGCCCGTGAGCCGCGCACTGACGCTGCTCTCGAGCACGCCGACCGAGACGAGCCCGACGACGCGCCCGCGCGCGTTCCGGATCGGCACCTTCGCGCGCATCGAGCGGCCGAGCGAGCCCGGCTGCACGCCGACGAACGTCTGCCCGGCCAGCACCGCTGCCGGGTTCTCACCCGGGTCGTGGAGCAGGCTCGTGCCGATCAGCTTCGGGTTCGGGTGCGAGAAGCGAATCCCCTTGCGGTTCGCGACGACGACGAACGAGGCGCCGGCGAGCTTCCGGATCTGCTCGGCGATCGGGTCGATCGTGGCCGCCGGGTGCGGCCCGGAGAGCGCGCTGACGATCGCCGGGATCGAGGCGACCGTGCGGGCGATCGCGAGCGACTGCTGCCCGGCGCGCGCGTCGAGGTCGTCGCGCGCATGCACGAACGAGACGACGAAGCCGCCGCCGACCGTGACGAGGATGATCGCGAGCTGCAGGAGGACGATCTGCGTCGAGAGCCGAGGCGCGTGCCGTCGCGAGGTCGCCGGCGCACTCATCAGGGCGCCGATTGTAGCGCCGGTTGCGAGCTCCGTCCGTGGACGAAATGGACAAAACGCGCGCAATGAGCGGCAACGCGCACAGTCGCAAGAAATTCACGAAAAGAATTTCTTCCCTACTTATGAACGCAATATAGACGCGCTCGCACTGCCGTCCTAGCATCGCCCAACTCTCGACGTCGAGAGAAAGGCGATGAAGCCGTGGCAATCGACATTTCCGTCATCGAACGCCCGCCGGCAATGAGCGCGCCGGTACAGCCCGGAATCGAGCTCCGGGGCGTCACGAAGCGCTTCCTGACGCCGGCCGGCGAGGCGTTCACCGCGCTGCGCAACGTCGACCTCGTCGTCGAGCCGGGCCAGTTCTGCGCCGTCGTCGGCCCCACCGGCTGCGGCAAGTCGACGACGCTCACCATGGTCGCGGGCCTCGACCGGCCGAGCGCCGGCTCGGTGCGCGTCGGCGGGCAGCCGGTGGACGGGATCGCGAAGGGCACGAGCTTCGTGTTCCAGGCCGACGCGCTGCTGCCCTGGAAGACGGTGCTCGCGAACGTCGCGATGGGCCCGATCTTCCGCGGCATGCCGCGCAAGGAGGCCCACGCGACGGCGCGCGACTGGCTGCGTCGCGTCGGGCTCGCCGGCTTCGAGGACCACCACCCGCACCAGCTCTCGGGCGGCATGCGCAAGCGCGTCGGCCTCGCCGCGGCGCTGATCAACGACCCCTCGATCCTGCTCATGGACGAGCCGTTCGGCGCGCTCGACGTCCAGACGAAAGCGATCATGTCGAACGAGCTGCTCGCCCTCTGGGAGCAGACGAGGCCGTCCGTGATCTTCGTCACGCACGACCTCGAGGAGGCGATCTCGCTCGCCGACCGCGTCGTCGTGATGACGGTCGGCCCGGGCACGGTCAAGGACGTCTACGACATCGACCTGCCGCGCCCGCGCGGCGCCGTGCAGGAGATCCGCTTCGAGCCGCGCTTCCTCGAGCTCCACCAGCAGATCTGGGAGTCGCTGCGCGACGAGGTCGAGCGGGCGTACGCCCGCACCGCCGCCGCGAATGACGAAGGAGGACGGCCATGAGCCCCGAGCCAAACGCCCTCGCGGCGGTGCACGCCGCCATCCAGCCCGACGCCGCGGCCGACGAGGCCGCGATCACCGCAACCGCCCGGTACCGGGCCCGCCGGCGCACGGTGCTCGTGAATCTCGCCCGCGCGCTGACGCTGCTGGCCGTGATCGGCGGCTGGCAGCTCTTCACCGAACTGAAGATCGTCGACTCGTTCTTCTTCGGCCAGCCGTCGGCGATCGCAACGCAGCTCCGCGACTGGGCCGAGCACGGCACCGCGTTCGGCTCGCTCTGGCTGCAGATCTGGGTGACGATCAAGGAGGCCCTGCTCGGCTTCGCCTACGGCGTCGGCGGCGGGATCGTGCTCGGGATCCTGCTCGGCCAGAACCGCTTCCTCGCCGACGTGCTCGGCCCCTACATCAAGGTGATGAACGCGATTCCGCGGATCGTGCTCGGCTCGATCTTCGTCGTCTGGCTCGGTCTCGGGACGACCTCGAAGGTCGCGCTCGCCGCGGTGCTCGTCTTCTTCGTCGTGTTCTTCAACGCGTTCCAGGGCGTGCGCGAGGTCGACCGCAACCTGATCGCGAACGTGCGCGTGCTCGGCGCCTCGCGCCTGCAGGTGACGCGTCACGTGATCCTGCCGTCGGCGCTCACCTGGATCATCGCGAGCCTCCACGTCGCGTTCGGGTTCGCCGTGATCGGGGCGATCGTCGGCGAGTTCCTCGGCGCCCAGCAGGGCCTCGGCCTCGTGATCGCGACCTCGCAGGGGACGCTGAACGCGGACGGCGTGTTCGCGGCGATGCTGATCATCGCCGTCGTCGCCCTGACCGCCGAGACCCTGATCGGCCTGCTCGAGCGACGGCTGCTCTCCTGGCGCCCGCCCTCGCCCACCGAGGCGGGCACGACCTAGCGCCCGCGCGGGCGCTCCACCCACGGACCTGTTCAACCGAACGACGGAGGAGGGAGATCCATGTTTCGACGGATGTTCACGGTGACGACGGCGGTGGCCGCCGTGGCCGCACTCGCGGCCGGGCTCGCCGCAGCCGGCGTCACGAGCACGACAGCGAGCATGCCGAAGGTCAAGCTGATGGTCGGCGGCATCGACAAGCAGATCTACCTGCCGTACCAGCTCGCGCAGGGGCTCGGCTACTACAAGAAGTACGGCGTCGACGTGCAGCTGAGCACGGAGCAGAACGGTGGCGTCGGCGCGGAGGAGGCCATGGTCTCCGGGCAGGTCGACATGGCCGGTGCCTGGTACCTGCACACGATCGACTTCCAGGTCCAGGGGAAAGACGTGATCGACGTCGTCCAGCTCAGCGGGGCTCCCGGCGAGCGCGAGGTGTGCGCGAACGGCTCCGGCGTCCACTCGCCGAGGAACTTCAAGGGCAAGAGCCTCGGCGTCACCGACCTCGGCTCCGGAACCGACGCGCTGACGGAGTACATGGCCGTCCACGCGGGCCTGAAGATCAGCGACATCCACCGCGTCGCCGTCGGGGCGGGCGCGACGCTGATCGCCGCGCTCCAGCACGGCAGCGTCCAGTGCGCGATGACGTCCCAGCCGACGGTGTCGGCGGTCGTGAAGAAGGGCGTCGGCTACTCGGCGATCGACCTCGCGACCGGCAAGGGCGTGAAGCAGAACCTCGGCGGCTTCTGGCCGACCGCGAGCGTGCTCGCCCGCACCGACTGGGTCAAGTCGCACCAGGACGCCGTGCAGCGTGTCGTGACGGCGCTCGTCGCGACGATGCACTACATCCACACCCACAGCGCGGCGCAGATCGCGGCGCACCTGCCGAAGGACTTCGTGCAGAACGCGCTCGTCACGAGGGCCGACTACATCAAGGCGCTGAGCCAGGACAAGGGCCAGTTCCTCCCCAACGGCCTGATGCCGAAGGGCGGCCCGAGAACGGTGCTCGCCGTCGAGCGGCTCGCCGGTCTCGTCAAGCCGGGCGTCAAGGTGAAGCTCGCGCCCACGTACACGAACGCGTACGTGCTCAAGGCCCTCAAGCAGCTGGGCCTCAAGAAGTAGCCGGGCCGCGGGTGGCGCCGGAGCGGTTCCGGCGCCACCCGTCCCTCTCCCCGTCTCGCGCTTCTGGCAAGGTTGCGCGCATGACGCACGACGTGACCGTCGCGCTCTCCGCGCTCGGCGTGGCCGGGCAGGTGCTCGCGGGGCTCCTGATCCTCACGGCCGCGTTCTGGCTCGCGGGCGTCCGGATCCCGTTCGACCTGATCCGCGCCGCGCTCTGGGGCTACGAGCTGTGGGCCGCGTTCGTCGTCGCGGCGGTCGCCACCGGCGGCAGCCTCTTCTTCTCGCAGTTCGCCGGCTTCGTGCCGTGCGAGCTCTGCTGGTTCCAGCGGATCTGCATGTACCCGCTCGCGCTCCTGACGCTCTTCCTCGCCTTCCACGGCGACAACCGGGCCGCGCGCTACCTCGTGCCGTTCCCGATCGTCGGCGCGGGCGTCTCGATCTACCACCTGCTCGTGGAGAACCACGTCGTCGCGACCCCGGCCGCCTGCCAGTTCGGCGCCGGCTGCACCGTCAAGTGGATCAACGAGTTCGGGTACATGACGATCCCGACGCTCGCACTCACCGGCTTCGTGCTCCTCACCGGATTCTTGGCCCTTGCTGCTTCCGGTGGCGCCGACGACACCGCTACCCTGTCGAGCCATGCCTAGCGGAAAGCGATCGAAGCAGCAGCGGCGTGAGGCCCGGATGCCCCCGCCCGTCCAGTCGAAGGGCGCCCCGCGCCGCCGCCAGGCCTCGCCGAAGGTGCTCCTCGCGGGTGCGGCGATCGTCGTCGTGGCCGGGATCGGGATCGGGCTCGGGATCGCGCTCTCCGGCGGCTCGTCGAGCACCCCGGCGAACGTGCCGACCTACGGGTCGCTCACGAACGGACTGCCGGGCGCCGCGGAGGTCTACAACCTCTTCAAGGGCATCCCGCAGAAGGGCAACGTGCTCGGCGCCGCATCGGCGCCGGTGACGATGGTCGAGTACATCGACCTCCAGTGCCCGTTCTGCCAGGAGTTCGAGACGCAGGTGATGCCCGATCTCATCAAGCGCTACATCCGCCCGGGCAAGGTGAAGGTCGAGGTGCGGACGCTCGCGTTCATCGGCGCCGACTCGATCCGCGGCCGCAACGCCATGATCGCCGCCGGTCTGCAGAACCACGCCTTCGACTTCGCGGAGATCCTCTACGACAACCAGCGCACGGAGAACACCGGCTGGCTGAACGAGGCGATGGTGCAGCAGGCCGCTGCGAGCATTCCGAAGCTCAACGTCCCGCAACTGCTCACCGACCGCAACTCCTCGACGGTGAAGAGCCTGGCCGCGTCGTACGACAAGCTCGGGAACGAGCAGAAGGTCAACTCGACGCCGACGCTCTTCGTGGGCAAGAGCGGCACCAGCGGCAAGAAGGTCGCGATGGCGAACGCGACCGACGAGCAGTCCGTCGTCGCCGCGCTCGACGCCGCACTCGCGAAGTAGCAGCTTCCACCCGCAATTTGCGGGTTTTCGTGCGCGGTCGGTCTTGACGCCCGCCGGAGCCGCGTCGTAGTCTCCTGCCTGCCGGTTCCGATGGACTCACGGGTTCGCCGGGACCGGTA
>DATFMW010000317.1:0-5972 GCA_035266765.1 Gaiellaceae bacterium
TGTTCAGGTCCTCGACGCCTGCCAGGACGGCCGAGAGGCTGTTCGTGTTCGACGTGTTGACGAGGTCGATGATGTACTTCGGCTGCGGCGACGGCAAGAGATTCTGGTCCGCAGCCCACCAGTGCGCCTTCTTGACCCAGACGACCCTCGTGGTCGGGTCGAAGCCCTTCGGGTCCATCCTGTACGGGCCGGTGCCGATCGGGTTGCCCGGGCTGTAGGTGGTCAGGCTCGCTGCGTTCACGATGTAGTTCTTCGCCTGCACCGGGCTGATCATCGGGATGTTCCACATCGCGTTCTGCCACTGCACGTAGTTCGGCGTCGACTTGAAGGTGACGACGATCGTGTTGCCCGTGTTCTTGATCGGCGTCTTGACGTTCAGGTAGAGGTTGTTCCACTGCGACGTCTTGAACCGAAGGAGGTTCAGGTTGAACGCGACGTCGCTGGCCGTGAAGGTCTTGCCGTCACCCCACTTGACGCCGGGCCGAACCACGATCGTGAACTGCTTCGGGCCTGTCCACTTGGCGGACTTCGCCAGCCAGTTGATGTACCGGCCCTTGATCGGATCGAAGCGGAGCAGGGTCTCGAGGTCGAGCCCGATCATGCCGGCTGCGTAGTTGCCGGTATAGGGGTTCGTCCCGGCGATGTTGCCCCACTGTGTCCCGCTGGTGATCAGCGTCTGACTGCGCGGGTACGCCGTGGCGCTCGTACCGCCGTTGGGGCTGGCGCCGGCGCCGCTTGCGGTGAGGAAAGCAGTCACGGCGACCGCGGCGACAACGCCGGCGGCGACGAGCTGCCTTCTCCTGCGTGATGCCATGTCGTTGCTCTCCTTCTCTCGTTGCCCACGTTGTTGTCGAGGGCAGGCCGCGACCCCCGGTGTCCCGTCTCGGGACGACTGTCGTGCAGGCCGGACTCCCCTCCAGCGGGCCGTCCCCGGATCCCGACGGCGGCAAAACCCTGACCGGTCGCCGGTGCCCTGGACGGACGCCGCTCGCTCACATCGAGGCATCCCTCCCTTCGCGCGCTGCAAGCGCCGGTGTGCCCTCGAACGCGTGCGAAGCGGCGACCCCTTCGCAGGGGAACGCTTGGACGCCGAAGGGCGCGAGCAGCAGCGGCTCGGTCCCGGCGGTGGGCAGCAGGACCCCGTTCGCGAGGATGGGATCGGCTGCGATCGTGTCCTTGGAGCAGTTGAGGAAGAGCGCCGTGTGGGCGCCGCCGCTGCGCACGAGGCCCGTGATCACCCGCGGGTCGTCGACCCGCACCGGCCGACGTACGCCGGCCTCGGCGGCGAGAGCCGAGTAGAGCCGCCACGTGCTCTCCGGGTTCACCCGCGGCGTGCGGGCGGCCATGTGCTCGAGCGGATAGGTGCAGAGGATCGTGGAGCCGCTCCCGAGCGCGTGGCGCAGGAGGGTCGGGCGCCCGTGCCCGTCGATCGCGACGACCTCGGCACCTGCGGGCGCGACGGGAAGATAGGCGCGCGCGCTGCTCTCGCCCGCCACTGCGAACGTGAGTGTGGCGCCGGCTTCGATCTCGCCGAGCGGCTCCACGAACTGGAAGGTCACCTCGTCGCCCTCGATCGGGTCGACGAGCCCGTACCGAAGCGTGTGCCGCACACCGAAGATCTCGTCGAGCCAGGTGAGCCAGGGGCCGCGCTGGTTCGCGGTGCTCCCGGCGAAATAGGAGAGATAGACCGTCGCACCTGCCTCCGCGAGCCGGCGCAGCCGGTCGAGGCCGGGCGCGGTCAGGAGCTTCGTGGAGGGCGCGATGACGAGCCGCGCGTTCCCGGGCAGGCCGTCGCGCTCGCGGGAGGCCACGACCGGCAGGTCGGCCTCGCGCGCCGCGACGTAGGCCTGGAGCAGGTTCGCGCGGATGTCGCGCCGGAAGGCCGGCTCGGTGAACGGCAACTCCCGCTCGAAGTGCTCCGGGACGACGAGTGCGACCTCGCCGGCGAGCCGCTCCCAGCCGTGCGCGCCGAGCTCGGAGACGAGTTCCGCGAACCGTGCCACCTCGTGCAGCTGCGGCTTCGGCGCCCCCGTGCGGTCGGTGAGCCCGAAGTGCATCTCGAAGACGTGGTGGCGGTACGGGTCCTCGTTGCGGAGGTCGTCGTAGTCGCAGTTGTTCCAGGCGATCCAGCCGCGCGCGCCGGCGAGCAGCGTCGAGTGGAGGACGAGCCGGTAGTAGTCGGCCGCGTGCTCGTCGGAGGCGAAATCGGAGGAGACGCCGAACTCCTCGAGCACGACGGGCCGGTCGAAGCCGGACGCGAGCTCGCAGACGAAGGCGGCGGTGAGAAGCTGCCGCACCTCGTCGTCCTCCATCGGGTAGACGTGCGGCCCGACGAAGTCGACGAGCGGCGCGAGCGTCCGCAGCGAGTAGCCGTTGTCGGCGCCGGAGACCTCGACCCCCCAGGCGCCGTCGCCGAGGGAGATCGGCTGGGTCGCGCCGGCCGCGCGGACCGCGTCGACGATCGAGCGGGCCCAGGCCGCGATCTCCTCGCTCGTGCCGGGGCCGCCGTAGAGCGGCATCTCGTTGGAGACGAGCCAGCCGACGACGGCGGGGTGGGGGCCGAAGCGGCGGGCGATCTCGCCGGCGAGCCAGGCCTGCTGCGCGACGAGCCAGGCGTCGCGGTACAGGTCGCGATCGCCACGCCAGGGCGGATCCCAGTTCTGGCCGGACATGTGGCCGACGACGAAGGTCGGAATCGTGCCGATCCGGGCCTCGACGTGGGCGTCGAGGAAGTCGCCGAAGCGCTGCAGGACGTCCGCGTCGAACTGTTCCGGCGCCGGGACGAAGTCGGGCCAATAGCAGAACGACCGGGTCACGTTGCAGCCGTGGGCTGCGAGCGTCGCGAGCTCCTCGCGCACGACCAGCGGGTCGTAGCGCGACCACATCCGGGGGCCGCCCGCGCGCGACCAGTAGTTCGCGCCGATCCAGGGCTGCCGGGGCCCGTCCGTGGCGAGGAGCTCGTGTGCGGATGTCTTCGCGTCTGCCATCGGCGGTCTTCGTCGACCGGCGATCACGGCCCAAACAGATCGAGCCGGCTTCGCCTCGGCTGCCCAAGGTTACTCAAGCACTTATCCGGTTAAGTGTCAACAGCAGCGAGCTCTCCAACGCCTCGCCGAGCGCTCGTTCGGGCCGTTCAGCGGGCGCGGGAGGCGACGCGGCGCGACCGGCGGGAGGCCGCCGAGGCCGGCGGAGCCGTGCTGCCGCGGGGCGTCAGCACGCCGCAGGGGATCTCGACGCTGCCGTCGCCGCGGCCCTCGATCTCCTCCAACAACCGCACCACGGCCGCCTCGCCGTAGGCGGGGATGTCGCGCGCCACCGCCGTCAGCGGTGGGTGGACGACCTGGCAGATGAGGGAGTCGTCCCAGGCGACGATCGAGACGTCCCCCGGGACGCCGAAGCCCATCTGCTGCGTGACGCCGAGGCCGGCGACGCTGAGCACGGCGCTGTCGTAGATGATCGCGGTCGGCGGCTCGGGGTCGGAGAGGAGTTGGCGCGTCGCGCGTGCGCCGCTCTCCGGGGTGAAGTCGGTCGAGACGATGCGCGCCGAGAGGGAAAGCTCGCGGGCCGCGCGACGGAAGGCGCTCGAGCGCGCGCGGCTGTGGAGGAAGGTGTCGAGACCGGCCACGCGCGCGAGCCGCTCGTGGCCGAGCGCGGCGAGGTAGCGGACGACCTCGATCACGGAAAGCGCCTCGTCATGCCAGATTGCGGGCACTTTGTGGCTCTCGAGAGGGCCGCCCACGACCACGGCGGGGAGGCCGAGGCGCTCGACCTCGTCGAAGCGGGGGTCGTCCACGCGCGGGTCGACGAGCAGCACGCCGTCGACGCGGTGCTCGCCCCACCAGCGGCGGTACACGGCGAGCTCGCCGACGGGATCGTCGACGAGCTGGACCGCCAGGGCGATCTCGCGGCGCGACAGGGCCGACTCGACGCCGGCCATGAACTCCATGAAGAACGTCTCGATCGCAAGTGTCCTCGCCGGGCGCGCGAGGACGAGTCCGCAGGCGTCGGCGCGCGCCGCCGAGAGGGCGCGGGCCGCGCGGTTCGGATACCAGCCGAGCTCCTTCGCGATCTCGAGGATGCGCTTGCGGGTCTCGTCGGAGAGGCCGGGCCGGTCGTTCAGCGCGTACGAGACCGCGCCCTTCGAGACGCCGGCGCGCGCGGCGATGTCGCTGATCGTCACCCTGCGCGCGCGCCCTCGCTCTCCGGGCATTCGATCTCCTCTTGCTGGGTCTTGTCGGCGGGCTCTGGGCCGCGTCGGCGTCAAACCTACCACGGTCGGGAGTCGGAGTCCGCGTCAGTAAGCTCTTGTGGCTGAACCGATCAAGTGACCGTGTGCGCGGACGCGGCCTCGCGGCCCGGCGGGAGCTCGTCTACGCCGCGACGAGCGCGCAGGCGGGGTCGGAGGCGAGCGGGTCGCCGGTGGCCGCGTACGCCCGGGCCCGCGAGCCGCCGCAGAGCGTGCGGAACGCGCACGTGCCGCAGCTCCCCGAGAACTCGGCGGCGCGGATGCGTCGCAGCAGCGTGTGGTCGCGGTAGACTTCGACGAGGTCGTCCTCGAGCACGTTGCCGAGCGCGAGGGGCAGGAAGCCCGAGGGGTGAATCGCCCCGTCGTGGCCGACGAAGACGATGCCGCGACCGTCTCGCGTCCCCTTGGTCTGCGCCTTCGAGCGTGCCGTCGGCTCGCCGAGCTCGGCCGTGAGGGCCGCGGCAAGCCGGCGGTAGAGCGGTCCGGGCAGGCCTGCTTCGCTGCGCTCGCGCTCGGCGACCACGCGGCGGAAGAACGGCGCCTCGACCGTGCGCACGACGAACCCGTACTGCGAGGCGTCGGCGAGGAAGTGACACACGTCCTCGTTCTCCTCCGGCGACAGCTCGCCGAGCACCCGGCCGCGCCCGACCTGGATGAGGAAGAACAGCTCCCAGATCGAGGCGCCGAGGTCACGCACGAGCCGAGCGATCGTGGGTAGCTCGTCGACGGTCTCCCGCATCACGACGGTGTTCACCTGCACGACGACGCCGTGCCGGCGCAGGCGACGGATCGCCTCGAGCGTGTCGGCGTGATGGCCCGGGATGCCGCGGATGCCGTCGTGGGTCGCCGCGGCTGCGCCGTCGAGGCTGATCGAGGCGACCTTGACGCCGGCGGCACGCATCGCCGCGACGCGCTCGTCGGTCAGGAGCGGCGTCACGCTCGGCGCGAGCGCGACGGGAAGGCGGAGTGCGCGGGCGTGCTCGATCAGGCCGTCGAGCCCGGCGCGCTCGAGCACGTCGCCGCCGGTCGCGACGAGCACGGGCGGCGGTGTCCCGAAGCCGGCCGCCGTGTCGAGCAGCCGCCGTGCCTCGGTGTCGTCGAGCTCGCCCGGTGCCGGACAGGCGATCGCCTCGGCGCGGCAGTGCCGGCAGGCGAGGCCGCACGCCTTCGTCGTCTCCCAGAAGACGAGGATCGGCCGTGCGTCGAGATCGAGGGACGTCGTGCGCATCGGGTCACCGTGCCGGACGTCGGCGCGGGTCGAATCCGGGAATGCCACGATCCGGGCGCCCGCGCGGCCTCACGGCCGGCGCGGGCGCCCGAGCTCGGGTCTAGTGCTGGACGTCGAGCTTGACGAGCCGCTCCGCGGTCACGCCGGCGAGCACGTTGTCGCCCGACTTGCGCGCGCGGACGGAGAGCGCGATCGCGCCACCCGGCGTGTGCGCGAGCTGTGGCATGCCGGTCAGCCTGATCGTCGCGATCCCTTCGTTGTCGGTTGCGACCTCCGCCGGCTGCCTGATCGAGCCGAACGGAAGAGCCGTCACCTGGACGAGCGCGCCGTGCACGGGATGCTTGAACGTGTCGACGACGGTGATCTTCGCCGTGACCGTGCCCGAGGCGGAGATCTTCGCCGGCGTGAAGCTGGCGGTCGCGATCACGAGGCGGTTCGGCAGCGTCACGTTGTCGACGGGGATGGACTTGCGCCCATCGGGGAGCGTGACGGCGCCTG
>DATFMW010000318.1:0-8330 GCA_035266765.1 Gaiellaceae bacterium
AGCGGGCGGCGCAGCCGATGCCGCTGATGAAGACCGTGTTCTCGCGCTCGATGCCGAGCTCCGGCATGAACGACTGGAGCGCGGCGAGGATCGCGTAGTCGCCGCAGCCCGGACACCAGCGCACCTCCTGGTCGGTGCGGAAGTCCTTCGGGGTCAGCTTCAGCGCGCCGTTGCCGTCAGCCATCGATCAGCCTCTCGACCGCCGCGGCGATCTCGCCCCGGCGGAACGGGACACCGGCGACACGGTTGTAGCCGACCGCGTCGACGAGGAACTCGGCGCGGATGAGCTGGCGCAGCTGGCCGAGGTTCATCTCCGGGATCAGCACCTTGTCGTAGCGGTGGAGCACCTCGCCGAGGTTACGCGGGAAGGGGTTCAGGTGGCGCAGATGCGCATGCGCGACCGGGCGGCTCGAGCGGCGGACGGCCTTGCACGCGGCGGCGATCGAGCCGTACGTGCCGCCCCAGCCGAGCACGAGCACCTTGGCGTCGCCGCCCGGGTCGTCGACCTCGAGGTCGGGGACGTCGACGCCGGCGACCTTCTGCGCGCGCAGCTGCGTCATCAGGTCGTGGTTGTCCGGGTCGTAGGAGACGTTGCCGGTGCGGTCGGCCTTCTCGAGGCCGCCGATCCGGTGCTCGAGGCCGGGCGTGCCGGGCACCGCCCACGGCCGCGCGAGCGTCTCGGCGTCTCGCAGGTACGGGAGGAACTCGGCGCCCGCATTCGGCTCGGTCGTGAAGGTCGTCGAGATGTCGGGCAGGTCGGCGACGTCGGGCAGGAGCCACGGCTCGGAGCCGTTCGCGAGGTACGCGTCGGAGAGCAGGTAGACGGGGGTGCGGTACTCGAGCGCGATCCGGGCTGCCTCGATCGCCGCGTCGAAGCAGTCCGACGGGGAGCGGGCCGCGACGACCGGCACCGGCGACTCGCCGTTGCGGCCGTACAGCACCATGAAGAGGTCGGTCTGCTCCGGCTTCGTCGGCATCCCGGTCGAGGGGCCGGCGCGCTGCACGTCGACGATCACGAGCGGCAGCTCGAGCATGATCGCGAGCCCGATCGTCTCCGCCTTCAGCACGACGCCCGGGCCGGCCGAGGTGGTGACGCCGAGCGCGCCGCCGAACGCCGCGCCGACGGCCGCGCCCGCGGCGGCGATCTCGTCCTCCGCCTGGAACGTGCGCACGCCGAAGTTCTTGAAGGAGGCGAGGTCCTCGAGGATCGCGCTCGCCGGCGTGATCGGGTAGGCGCCGAGGAAGAGCGGCAGGTTCGAGAGCTGCGAGGCGGCGACGAGCCCGTACGAGAGCGCCTGGTTGCCGGTGATGTTCCGGTAGGTGCCGGGACGCATCTTCGCCGGCTTGATCTCGTAGGTGACCGCGAAGATCTCGGTCGTCTCGCCGAACGCGTAGCCGGCCTGGAGCGCCTTGATGTTCGCCTCGGCGATCTCGGGACGCTTCGCGCCGAACTTCGTCTCGAGGAAGTCGATGGTCGGGTCGATCGAGCGCCCGTACAGCCACGACATCAGCCCGAGCGCGAACATGTTCTTCGAGCGCTCGGCCTCGCGCGGCGTCACGCCCTCGACGTCCTTCAGCGCGCCGACCGTGAGCGTCGTCAGCGGAATCCGGTGCAGCTGGTACTCGTCGAGCGAGCCGTCGTCGAGCGGGTTCGCCGCATAGGCGGCCTTCTTCAGGTTCCGGTCGGAGAACGCGTCCTCGTCGACGATCAGCGTCCCGCCCTTCGGCAGGTCGCCGACGTTCGTCTTCAACGCCGCCGGATTCATCGCCACGAGCACGTTCGGCTGGTCGCCCGGCGTGAGGATGTCGTGGTCGGCGAAGTGGAGCTGGAAGCCCGAGACGCCCGGCAGCGAGCCGGCCGGCGCGCGGATCTCGGCCGGAAAGTCCGGCAACGTCGAGATGTCGTTCCCGAGCAGCGCCGTCTCGGAGGTGAACTGCGAGCCGGTGAGCTGCATCCCGTCACCGGAGTCGCCCGCAAAGCGGACGATGACCTGGGAGAGTTGTTCGACGGGCTTCGTGCTCACGGCGAGTCCGACACAGGTATAGCGGACGCGGCGGTGGGGCGGCGTACGCAGTAATCCCGGACTTGTGCGGGTTTTCGGTTAAGCACAGATGAATCCGCTACGCGGCGACCAGCCAGAGCGCGTTCCCGGACGGGTCGCGGACGAGCACGCCGCCGTCCCGTGCCGCCGGCTCCTGGCCGGCGTCGGCGACCGCCGCGACGACCCTGTCCCGTTCGGACTCGTCCGGAAGAATGATCGTGGCCTCGCGGAGCGTCGCCGTGCCGGGCGGCGCAGACGTCGCGCCCCGGCTCTCCCATGTGTTCGCGCCGACGTGATGGTGATAGCCGCCCGCCGAGAGGAACGCCGCCACCGGCGCCCGGCCGGAAGACCCCACCTCCGGCGGAGGGCCGAGCTGCGCCATCAGGCCCATCCCGAGCACGTCGCGGTAGAAGGCGACGGTCGCCTCGACGTCGGCGACGCGGAAGTGGACATGCCCCATCGTCGTCCCGTCCGGCAGGCCGGCGAACGGCTCGGCAGCCGGGTCGTCGAGCTCGCCGAGCAGGTTCTCGACGTCGACCGGCGCGGTCGTCATCCGCTCCATGACCTGCCCCTCCCAGACCGGGCGCGGCCGGTCGGCGTACACCTCGATCCCGTGCCAGTCGGGGTCGCGCAGGTAGATCGCCTCGCTCACGAAGTGGTCGGAGAGGCCCTGCAGCGGCACCTGCTCGCGGGCGACGTGGGCGAGGAAGCGCGCGAGGCTCGGCCGGTCGGGCACGAGCAGCGCGACGTGGTAGAGGCCGGTGTGCCCGCTGTCGGGCCGCGCGCCCGGCTCCTCGACGAAGCGAAGGAGCGGCGTGTCCGCGCCGAGCGTGGCGCGCCCGTCCTCCCGCTCGAGGACGCGGAGGCCGATCGCGCCCTGCCAGTACTCGAGCGAGCGCCCGAGGTCGGAGACCGTCAGCTCGACGGGGCCCATGCGGGTGGCCGGCGCGATCTCCACGCGGCCACGGTAGCTCGGCCGCCCCCTGCGCTCGACCCCGACTCCGGATCGCGTCGTCCTGGACTGGTTGCAGACCGATCGGCCCGTCATGATCGAGACCGCTGGTCCAGCCCCACTCTCGGAAGGAGACGTGCGCAATGGATCTCTCCAAGCTCACGATGGGCTCGAAGGTCGTCATCGGCGGCGGCGTCCTGCTGCTGATCGACTCGTTTCTCCACTGGCAGGAGGTCTCGTTCGGCCCGATCTCGACCGGTGTCTCGATGTGGCACGGCTGGGGCGTCCTGATCGGGCTGCTCCTGCTCGCGATCCTCGCCTGGGAGGCCGTGCAGCTCGTCAACATCAGGCTCGCCCTCGGCCCGCTCAGCCCGTCGATGGTGACGGCGGCGCTCTCCGTGCTGCTCGTGCTCTTCACCGTGCTCAAGGTGCTGACGAACGACTTCGTGGCAACCTGGGCGTGGATCGGACTCGTTCTCTCGGCCGGCATCGTCGCGGGTGCGTGGTTGAACATGAAGACCGCGGGCGAGTCGATCTCCGACCTGAGGACCTCGGTCACCGCCGCCACCTCGAGCGCGACGGCGGCGGCAAAGGCCGCTGCCGCGGCACGGTCCGACGGCACTTCGGCGCCCGCCGCTCCTTCCCCCGACCCCGCGATCGAGACCGCAGACGAGCCGTCTGACACGGTCTCGGGCTCGGGCGACACGACGGACTGAGGCTGCCGACACCGGTTGCGCGGCGCTCGTACGCCCGCTGCGGGGCGCCCGCGCTACCCCTGACCGTGCTTGAGCGCCGACTCGCGCCGCTGGGCCTCGGCGAGCGTGAGCGTCCCGTCGCAGACCTGCGCATTCAGGCGGTTCTCGATCGCGTCCACCTGGGAGGCGCGCGGGTACGGCTCCGGCCAGAGGTTGCGCGGATCGGTCGGGTGGCCGCCGAGCTCGAGGCTGATCAGGTGGTCCTCCTGGTAGGCGGACAGCGGCCCGGCCTCGCGGTACGCGCGCATCTGCGTGCGCTTGAGCGCGTTCGTGTAGCTCACCGGCGGCCGGATCGTCGCCGTCCAGCCGCGGCGGCAGATCGTGCTCCGGATCGTCGCCTGCGTCACGGCCGGGTTGAGGACGCCCGGCGTGCGCGACGGGTCGGCGAGGACCGCGGCGGTTCCGTGCGAGCCGCGCAGGCGCAGCCCGGCCGCGACGACGACCGCGACGAGCACCGCCGCGACCAGGATCTCCACGGGACTCGCCCGCCGTCGCACCGGCTCGACGCTAGGGCGCGTCCGGCGACAGCGCAAGACGCTCTTCGAGACTAGGCCTCGCCGGCCGCGGCCGGCGAGGACGCGCGGCCGCCGACGACCGCGAGCGAGCCGGCGAGCGCCCAGACGCAGTACGCCACCCACGGGTCGCCGATCACGTCGGTCTGGATCGCGAGCACGAGGATCGCCGCGAACGCCGCCGCGAGCCCGGCCGCCCACGGCTCCTCCCTCCCCGCCCGCACGAGTCCCGCGAGGAGCGCGAGCCCCCACGCCGTCCAGAGCACCGCGCCGAGCACGCCGAGCTCGACGCCGAGCTCCGTGTAGTTCGACTCGCCCGCCCTCAGCGGCGTGCCCGTCCGCGACGCCGTCTGGCCGACGTTGCCGAGCCCGTAGCCCTGCGGATGGTGGGTCATCGTCGAGAAGCCGTCCTTCAGGCTCCGCCAGTGCTCGCGCAGCGACGACTCGCTCACGCTCGCGGGCGCGTTCGAGGTGCCCGTGCTCTGCGCCGCGAGCGCGTGCTGGTAGACGAGGTCGGACGGCGTCCACGTGCCGGTCGGAGCGATCTTCGGATACAGGTGCGCCCAGCCGAACGCGACCGCGACGACGGCGACCGCCGCCGCGCCCTCGCGCGGCCGCCGGCGCAGCGCCGCGAGCACGACGAGGCCGGCCGCGACGGCGAGGAGCGCCGAGCGCGAGAACGTCCACAGCAGGCCCGCCGCCGTGACGACCGCGAGTGCGACGACCGCCGCGCGTCGCCACAGCGCCGCCGCGGCGACGAGGAGCGCGACGACGAAGAGGTAGCTGCTGCCGAGCGGGCTGAGGAACGTCGAGACGAGCCGGCGCAGGAACGGCCTGTCGCCACCGACGTTGTAGACGAAATTCTCCGGCAGCCCGTACGAGGCGCCGCCCGGCTCGAGCCGGTTCCCGGTGCCGTGGTAGTCGTAGCCGAGGTGCTCGTGGAAGTAGGCGATCACGCCGTTGCCCCGCCACCAGGAGATCGAGACGAGGTACGCGTCGGCGAGCCCGAGCCCGGCGACGAGCCCGGCCGTGCCCAGCAGCGTCCAGCCGAGGCGGCGCAGGTCGGGCAGGCCGAGCCGCAGCGAGCGCCCGAGGAAATACGTCGCCACCGGGACGACGTCGTGGCGGAGCGCGAGCGCGACCGCCTTGTGGCCCGCCGCCCCGTCGAGCGCAGACTGCGGCACGAGCGCGTAGACGACGGCGAGCCCGGCGAACGCGAGCGCGAGCCAGTCGGGGAATCCCGGCCGGAACGGCAGCGTGCGCCGGCGCAGCGCGTCCGAGCCGACGTGGACGAGCGCCACCGCGAGGAGGATCTCCTTCCATGCGGTGATCGCCGTCAGCGTCGTGCCGCGGACGCCGGCCGAGTAGAGAGCCGCCATCACGGCGTTGTGAAGCGCGAGCCCGACGAGGAAGAGGTAGAGCGCGACGACAGGGCGCCGCCAGACGGCAACCGCGGCGACCGCCAGCAGGACCGCGTAGAGCGCGAGCTCGACGACCGTCACGGCGCGAGCGTACAACGGGCGGAGGCGGTGCTGTCCCGCCTCCGCCCCGGGGCGCCGAGGCTAGAAGGGGCCCCACGGCTCGGTGCCGAGCACCATGCCCAGCACCGAGAGCACCACGATGAGTAGGACGAGCCTGGCCGAAAGTAGATCCCGTACCATGGGTTGATCACTCCTTATGGGGGTCGTGCAGGCGGTTCGGCTCCTGTTTGATAGGTCCGCTCTGCGGCAACATGACCATTGTCAATGACCAGTAGGACGGAACACGTCCTCCCGAGCCGGAGGACAGGAATGGAGATGCATGGCTGACCAGGCTGTTCCCGCCCAGGACGAGTCGATCGGGCAGCGGCTGAAGCGACTGCGGCTGGAGAAGGGCCTGTCGCAGCGGGAGCTGGCGGCGCCCGGCGTCTCGTACGCCTACATCTCGAGAATCGAGGCGGGATCGCGTCAGCCGTCCGTGAAGGCGCTGCGCCGGCTCGCCCAGAAGCTCGGCGTCACGACCGAGTACCTCGAGACCGGCTCCCAGCTCGACCGGACCGAGGCGCTCGAGCTGCGGCTGGCGAACCTCGAGCTCGCCGTGCGGCTCGGCGACCCCTCGGACGCGCACGCGCAGCTCGAAGCCGTGCTCGAGGAGGCGGTCGCGGCGGCCGACAAGCCGCTCGCGCTCCGCGCCCGCGTCGCGCTCGCGATGCTCGCCAAGGAGAACGGCGACTTCCGGCTCGTCGTCGAGTTGCTCGAGGCGGCCGTCGAGGACGAGCCGTTCGACCCGCTGGGCCGCCCGGAGCTCTACGCACAGCTCGGGTACGGCTACTCGGCCTCGGGCAAGGCCGAGCGCGCGGTGGAGCTGTTCGAGCGCTGCCTCGCAGAGGTACGCAGCGCCGGCGGCGAGCCGTCGCTCGAGGCACGCTACGCGACCGTCCTCAGCTACGCCCTGAGCGACACGGGCAACCTCGCTCGGGCCGAGCAGGTCGTGGAGGAGGCCCTCGAGCGCGTCCACGACACCGAGGACGCGTACATGCGCGTTCGCCTCTACTGGTCGCTCGCGCGCGTCGCGCACGCCGAGAGCAAGCCGGCGCTCGCGCTCGCGAACGCCCGCAAGGCGATCGCGCTACTCGAGATGACGGAGGACACGATCAACCTCGCGCGGGCGCACGTGCTCGCCGCGGGCATCTCGATCGCCCGCTCGGATCCCGACGACGCGGGCCAGCATCTCGACGACGCCGTGCAGCTCTTCGGGCCGAACCCCTCGCGCGAGGACGCGGCGCGACTTCTGACCCGGCGCTCGCAGGCGGCAACGCTCCGCGGCGACGGCGAGACGGCCGTCGAGCTGGCGCGCGCCGCGATCGAGACGATCGGCGACGCGATGCCGGCCGAGCGCGGAACCGCGCTCTATGCGCTCGGCGAGGGGCTCGCGCTCACCGGCCGGCATCTGCCCGCAGACGACGCGTTCCGCGAGGCGGTCTCGCTCCTCGAGGGGCAACGCCAGTGGCGGGAGACGACGCTCGCGTGCCGGGCCTGGGCGCGGATGCTGCGCGCCGCCGGCCGCGAGGAGCAGGCGCTCGACGTGCTCGAGCGCGCCTCCGAGCTGGGGTTGCGGGCGACGCCGACCGAGGCGCGCGCCGACCGGTGACGGTCGAGCTCGCGGTTGCACCCCGCGGGCCGTACTCGCTCGCGCTCTCGGCGCGCCTGGCGGGCGACGCGACGCGCCGCTTCCGCGACGGGGTCGTGACGGCGCTGCTCGACGCCGGCGCCGGCCCCGAGCTCGTCCGGGCGGGCCAGTCGCCGGACGGAACCGTCACGATCCGCGCCGCCACGGCGGCGGGGGCGGAGCGGCTGCGCTGGATGCTCGCGCTCGACGACGACCACTCGCCGTTCCTCGACCGGATCCGCGACGACGCACTGCTCGGGCCTGCGTCCAGGACGCTCCGCGGGCTGCGCCAGGTGCGCACCGCGACCGTCGCCCAGTCGCTGCTGCGGGCGGTCGCCGGGCAGCTGATCGACTGGCGCAGCGCCCGGACGATCGAGCGCCGAGTCGTGCGTGCGCTCTCGCCACCGCCCGGGCCGGAAGGGCTCTCGCTCGCGCCGACGACCGCCGCGCTCGCGGCCCTCGCGCCGTCGCAGCTGCGGCAGCTCGGCCTGCACGAGCGCCGGGCGGCTGCGCTCGTCCGCGTCTGCCGCTCGCTCGACCTCGAGCGCCTGCACGACCAGCCGACCGGCGTCGTCGTCCGCCGCCTCGAGCGCGAACGCGGCCTCGGCCCCTGGTCGGCCGGGGTCGTCTGCCTCGAGGGGCTCGGCCGGGTCGAGCACGGACTCGTCGGCGACCTCGGCCTGATCACGCTCCTGCGCACCCTCCGCGGCCGGCCGGTCGAAGGCGCGGAGACCGCGGAGCTGCTCGAGCCGTACGGCGAGTGGGCGGGGCTCGCGAGCGTCTATCTTCTCGCCGCGGCCGCCCGCGGGCTGCTGCCGGTTCGCGCGACGCGCGCGGCATAGGCAGACTCTTTGCATGTCCAACCGGCGGATCGCGATCCTCGGCGGCGGGCGCATCGGCGAGGCGCTCCTCTCCGGGCTGC
>DATFMW010000319.1:0-3550 GCA_035266765.1 Gaiellaceae bacterium
AAGACGCGGAGCAGTTGCTGCGCGGCATCCGCGGCCGCGGCCGCCGCGACGACGACGGCCTCTCCGGCATCGACCAGGCGCGCGCCGAACGGGTGCGCGAGCTCGTCCAGATCGTCCAGGAGTCGGGGATCGGCGAGGTGACGGTCGAGGAGGAGGGGATGCGCGTCTCCGTCCGCTCAATGCCGGACGTGCCGATCGCCGCCGTCTCGGCCGACGCACCGCTCGCGCTCCCCGAGCCCGGCGAGGCGTCCTCGCGCCCGCCGGCGAACGGGCTCGTCCGCGTCGAATCGCCGATGGTCGGAACGTTCTACCGGGCACCGCAGCCGGGAGCGCCGCCGTTCGTCGAGGCGGGCGACGTGATCGGCCCCGGCCAGACGCTCTGCATCCTCGAGGCGATGAAGCTCATGAACGAGGTGAAGGCCGAGGTCGAGGCCGTCGTCCGTGCGATCCACGTCGAGAATGCCGAGCCGGTGGAGTTCGGCCAGGTGCTGTTCGAGCTCGAGCCGCTCGCCGGCCGGCCGCTCGACGCGGTCTAGGCGATGTTCTCCCGCGTCCTCGTGGCGAACCGCGGCGAGATCGCCGTCCGCATCATCCGCGCCCTGCACGAGCTCGGCGTCGAGGCGGTCGCCGTCTACTCCACCGCCGACGAGGACGCACTCCACTGCCGGCTCGCCGACCGCGCCGTGCGGATCGGTCCGCCGCCTGCGGCGCAGAGCTACCTCAACATCTCCTCGATCGTCGCCGCCGCGGCGACCACGGGCTGCGAGGCCGTCCATCCCGGCTACGGCTTCCTCGCCGAGAACGCCGAGTTCGTGCGCATGTGCGACGCGAACGACCTCGTCTTCATCGGCCCCGACGCGCACGTGATGGAGCGGATGGGCGACAAGGCGCTCGCGAAACAGGAGATGCGCGCCGCCGGCGTTCCGCTCGTCCCGGGCACCGAGGGGGCCGCGAGCCTCGCCGAGGCGCAGGCGGCGGCCGACGAGCTCGGCTACCCGGTGCTGCTGAAGGCCGCGGCGGGCGGCGGCGGACGCGGGATGCGGCTCGTCTCCTCGCCCGCGGAGCTGCACGACCTCTACGAGCGCGCCTCCGCCGAGGCGCACGCCGTGTTCGGCGACGGGACGCTCTACGTCGAGAAGGCGATCACGCCCGCCCGCCACGTCGAGATCCAGGTGATCTGCGACCACCACGGCGGCGTGCTCACGTGCGGCGAGCGCGAGTGCTCGATCCAGCGGCGCCACCAGAAGCTGATCGAGGAGTCGCCCTCGCCCGCGCTCGACGCGACGCTGCGCGAGGAGATGGAGGCCGCCGCCGAACGCGCGTGCCGCCACATCGGCTACCGCAACGCGGGCACGTTCGAGTTCCTCGTCGGCCCGGACGGCTCGTTCTCGTTCATCGAGCTGAACACGCGCCTCCAGGTGGAGCATCCGGTAAGCGAGGCGGTCACGCGTCTCGACCTCGTGCGCATGCAGGTCCGGGTGGCGGCCGGGGAGCCGCTGCCGCTGACGGGCCGCGCGCCGCGCGCCGGGCACGCGATCGAGATCCGGATCAACGCCGAGGACCCGTCGCGCGGCTTCGCCCCGGCGCCGGGGACGATCGAGCGCTTCCGGCCGCCGCTCGGGCCGGGTGTCCGCGTCGACACGTTCGTCACCGACGGCTCGACGATCCCGGCGGCCTACGACTCGCTGCTCGCGAAGATCATCGTCACCGACGACACGCGGGCGGCCGCGATCGAGCGGGCGCTGCGCGTGCTCGGAGAGCTCGAGGTGCGCGGCGTGCCGACGACGCGCGAGGCGGCGCTCGAGATCATCGCGAGCGAGGAGTTCCGGAGCGGCGTCTACTCGACGTCGTTCCTCGAGGAGGCAGGCGCACGGCTGCCCGCGCTCAACGGAGCCGTCGCGTGACGAGCGAGCTCGCCGGCGGGACGCGCGGCAGGGTCGCGATCACGGATGCGGCGCTGCACCAGATCGTCGCCCAGGCGGTCGAGTCGGTCGAGGGAGCGGGCCTGCGCAAGGGGCGGCGCCGGCTCACGCTCGCCGTCGATCGCGGTCACGTCCGCGCCGAGCTCGAGCTCCGCGTCGCGTACGGCCGCGTGCTCCCCGAGGTCGCCCGCGCCGTCCAGGAACGGGTCGCGGATGCGCTCGCGCGCATGTGCGGGTTCGTCGTCGACGCCGTCGACGTGTCCGTCGAGGAGCTCGGCCGGTGACGCCGCTCCCTGCGATCAGCCGCCGGGAGGCCCGCCGCGCCGCCGTGTTCATGCTCTTCCAGTGGGACGTGACGGGACGGCCGCTCGGCTCGCTCTTCGAGGGCGACGTGGACGAGTACACGCGGCAGCTCGCCGACGCGGTCGCGGCGCACGCACCGGAGCTCGACGCGCGGATTACGGCGGCATCCGACGAGTGGACGGCCGACCGCCTTGGCGCAGTCGAGCGGAACGTGCTCCGGGTCGCGCTCCAGGAGCTCGGCACCGGCGACATTCCGCGCGAAGTCGTCCTCGACGAGGCGATCACGCTTGCGAAGCGGTATGCATCCGACGACGCGGGCAAGCTCGTGAACGGGATTCTCGGCAGGATCGTGAAGGAGGAGGCGGCATGAGCACGGAGGATTCGCTCTCGCGCGCGGAGGAGCTGCTGGCGCGGCTCGAGGCGGCGCGCGGTGAGCTCGAGCAGATCTCCCAGGGCGAGGGCGGCTCGCCCGACCGGGCGCTCGAGCTCCTGACGGAGCTGTCGGAGCTGGCAAAGTCGGTCGAGGAGGAGCTCGACCGGGCCAAGAGGGCGGCGGAGGCCGATGCGCAGTCCTGACGAGCTGCGCGCGCTCGCCGAGGAGGGCCTCGAGCGGCTCGAGCTGTGGCCGCAGCTCGAGGGCCAGGCCGAGTCGGTGCGCTACTCGCTCGAGGTCGGCGGCAAGCGTGTCCGGCCGGTGATCTGCCTCGCGACCGCCGAGGCGGCCGGGGCGGAGCCGGAGGCGGCCCTGCCCGCCGCGCTCGCGCTCGAGCTGATCCACACGTTCTCGCTCGTCCACGACGACCTGCCGGCGCTCGACGACGACGAGGAGCGGCGCGGGCATCCGTCCACGTGGAAGCAGTACGGCGAGGCGGTCGGGATCCTCGCCGGCGACGCGCTCCACGCGGAGGCGTTCCGGCTCGTCACGGGCTACGAGACGACGCACGTCGCCCGTGAGCTTTCCGAGGCGACGCTCGGGATGATCGGCGGCCAGTGGCTCGACATCACCGGCACCGACGACGAGGTGTCGCTGCACAAGCTGAAGACGGGATGCCTGTTCGCGGCGGCGGTCGGGCTCGCGCTCTGGGCGGCGGAGGTGCCCGTTGCCGAGCAGGGCCCGTGGCGCGCGTTCGGCGACGAGCTCGGGCTGCTGTTCCAGATCGTGGACGACATCCTCGACGGCGACGGGTACGTCGAGCGGCACGGCATCGACGGGGCGCGGCGGCTCGCGGACGAAGCGGCCGACCGGGCGCGGGCGCGGCTCGCCGAGGTCGACGCGGACACCTCGGTGCTCCGGTCGATCGTCGACGACCTGGCCGTTCGCACGG
>DATFMW010000320.1:0-2243 GCA_035266765.1 Gaiellaceae bacterium
CGCGGGGGACACGGCCCATCGCCGCGAGCACACGCCCGTCGTCGATGCCGCGCAGCCGGAGCTGGCGCTCCACCATCTCGGCGCGGCGGCTCGCGAAGTCAGACCACATGGGCGACCGGCCGCGCGTACGGCGGCGGCTCGACCCCGAAGTGCCCGAGCACCGCCGGGGCGACCTCCGTGATCCGCGTGGGAGCCGGGTCGATCCCGACCGTCAGCATCGGCACGAGCGAGTCGCCGGCGACGAGCGACCCGTGGCTGCCGCCGCCCGCGTGGTGGCTGCCGCCGAGGTCGGTCAGCTCCCAGCCCTCGGCGGGCGAGACGAGCAGCTCGCCGGCGTTCGGATTCGCGAGCGCCGACCAGACCCGCCGGAGCGCGTCGGGATGGTCGAGGAGCGACTCGTCCCCGCTCGTCTCCCAGCCCGTCGCGACCGGACGGAAGCGAAGCTCCTCGCCCGCGCGGCGGGCGACCGCCTCGTCGCCCTCGCGCCGGAGCGTCACCTCGACCGCAGGCTCCCCGTCGAGGCGCCGGGCCAGCTCGCCCGCGTCGACGCGCGCGTGCGGCAGGAGGTAGACCTGTCCGGCCCGGTTCGAGGCGGTGACGACCACCTCGCCCTCGAGCCCTGCGAGCGACGTCTCGAGCCGCGCCGCCTGCCCGACGTCGGTCTGGCCGTGGTCGGAGTGGAGGATCACCGCATACCGCTCGAGGAACGCGTCCGGACCGCCGGCCGCCTCGAACAGGGCGCCGATCGCCGCGTCGGTGCGGACGAGCGCGACGTCGTCCGCACCCGTCGGCCCGTGGGCGTGCGAGGCGTAGTCGAAGTCGGAGAGGTAGTACGCGAGGAAGTCGAAGCCGTCGCGCGTGACGAGCCAGCGCCCGACCGCGGCCGCGTACTCGTCGATCGAGCCGCCGGCGCGGTTGCGCACGGCGAGCGGCGCGCCGGTCCGGTCGGACTCGAACAGGCTGTAGTAGAAGAACCGCTTCGGCCCGTACGCGGCCTTCGTCACCCAGGGCAGCGTGGGCGGGTGCCGGTGGCGGCCCCGGTAGCAGGTGATGTTCACCGCGGCGGCGACGAGGCCCGCGTCCTCGAGCGCCTCGTAGACCGTGACGGCGTCGGCGCCGAGGTGGCGCTGGTTCATGTTGAAGACCGTGTCGGTGATCGACTGCGCCATCCCGGCGGCGCGGAGCGCGGCGAACGAGGAGCCGTACTCGACGATGCGCCGCTCCTGCCGGTGCCACCAGACGAGGTGCGGGATCCGGTGCACGTCCGGCCCGGCGCCGGTGACGATCGACGAGAGGCAGACCGGCGTCAGCGAGGGGAAGACCGACGTCGCGGTCGAGGTGGCGCCGTGCTCGGCGAGGAACGAGAGCGCGGGCGCCCGGTCGCCCTCGACGGCGCGCTCGAACGCGGCGGGCGTCATCCCGTCCACGACGATCAGGACGAGCTTCTTGGGCACTGCTAGTCCCGGGCGAGCGTGCGCAGGCCCGCGTAGCGCTCGGGCGTCCGCCGCCGGATGCGCGCCGCGAGCGCGGGCAGCACGAGCGCCTCGAGGTAGCCGACGACGGGAACCCAGGCGAGCCCGGCCGCGACGATCGCCGCGCCGGCGACGAGTATCGCCGTACCGCCACGGGTGCCGCCGCGGCGAAGCGCGCCGCGGACGACCTGGACCGTGCCGAGCGAGCCCGCAATCCCGCCGACCGCGCCGCCGGCCACGTCGCCCCAACCTCCGGGCGCCCAGACGTCGACCCCGTACCCGAGCGCCGCACCCGCCGCGAGGCCCACAACCCCGGCCGCGACGAGCGCCACGCGGGCCGCACCGACTGCACCGGCGACGAGAACACCGACGCCCGCGCCCAACCCGACAGTGACACCGATCCAGTACCACGATCCCATTTGCCGAGCCAGTGTAGAGGCATGCAGCCTCCGGGCACCGCTTCGCTTTCCTGCCTGGAGAGCTGCGCTCGGAGGCGACACGTCCCGCGCCGCGCCCGCGCACGTCGGGCGCGGCGCCCGGCGTCGCTTGGAGAGCCGGCTCAGGCCTGGAGGCGGGCGATCACGGCGAGACCGAAGTCGGCCGCCCGCTTGCCGTCGATCACGCGATGGTCGAACGTGACCGAGACGTTGCCCATCCGCCGGACGACGATCTCGCCGTCGCGGACGACCGGCCGGTCGGCGACCCGGTGGACGCCGAGGATCGCGACCTCGGGGTGGTTGACGAGCGGAGTGACGAGGAGGCCGCCGGCGC
>DATFMW010000321.1:0-2157 GCA_035266765.1 Gaiellaceae bacterium
CGCGGCGACTCGCGGATCACGAAGGTCGGGCGCGTGCTGCGCAAGCTCTCCCTCGACGAGCTGCCGCAGCTCTGGAACGTGATCCGCGGCGAGATGAGCGTGATCGGGCCCCGGCCGACGCTCCGCTAGCAGGTCGAGCGCTACGACGACCGCCAGTGCCACCGGCTCGATGTCAAGCCCGGGATCACCGGTTGGGCGCAGGTGCACGGGCGCGCGACGCTGCCGTGGTCGGAGCGGATCGAGCTCGACCTCTGGTACGTCGAGCACCGCTCGCCGCTGCTCGACCTGAAGATCCTCGCGAAGACGCCGCTCGCGCTCTTCGGCGGCACCTACAAGGGCGCGACGGGCGGCTGGTACACGTCGTCCTGACTCGCGTCGCCTCTCCCTGGGCCGACGTCACCCGGGTGGCGGCGTAAGCGCTTGCGAGTAGCCCTTGTCGCGGCGTCCTCGGGGGAGCACCGGTGGAGACGCGAGGACGAACGGGACGAGCGCGACGAGCAGCGCCGTGTTCCGGAGCGCGTCGCGCAGCAGAGTCGTTGCGATCGGTGCGAGGCACGCGGCAATCGCGGCGAGCAGCAGGTAGACGAGCTCCACCGGCCCACGAAGGCGGAGGGAGGCGAGCCCGGCGAGGGCGAGCAGTCCGAGGAGTCCGACGAGCACGACGATTGTCACCTCGCCGAGCATGTTCACGTTCGGGTCGGGCGAGAACGAGTGCACGCCCGCGTCGGTGAGCGCCCGGGCCCAGCCGGCGACCGGGAGCCCGAGCGCGTTGTCGCCGGTCGTGAACCAGGCGCCGAAGTGGAGGCGCGCGTACAGCCACCAGCCGGCGGCGGGGAGCACGGTCGCGACGAGCGGGACGACCTCGGCGAGGCGACGACGCCGGAGGAGCTCCCACGCCGCCAGCGCGAGCGCGACGAGCACGAGCGGCTCTTTCGAGAGCGGCAAGAGCACGAGGCAGGCGAGCAGCGCCGGCCGGCGGCCGCGGACGTACGCGTACAGCGCTCCGAGCAGGAGCGCGGCACAGAGCGGCTCGGCGAGGTCGTGCGCCGCCGCATACAGCAGGCCCGGGTTCAGCGCGACGAAGAGGCCCTCCGCGCCGGAGCTGCCGCGTTCGATCCCGAGAGCGGACGCGGCAGCGCCCGCGGCGAGCAGCGACACGAGCCCGAGCGCGGCGAGAGCCGCCGCCGCGGCGCTTCCCTGTCCCGCCGACGCGAGCCAGCCGAGCCAGCCGAAGAGTGGGTGCCCGTAGCGGTAGGGCGGGTTGTCGAAGGCGTGGTGGGCGCTGCCGGTGCCGACCGGGTCGAGCGCGATCCCCCAGTAGAACTGGCCGTCGTAGGAGCCCGGGTGGACGAGCCGGAAGCCGGGGTCGACGGACCGCGCCACCTGCGCCATCGGCGTGTTCGCGTCCACGCGCGGCAAGGCGGTTGCGCTCCAGCCTTCGGCCCGCAGCGAGGGGATCATCGCCGCCGTGCCGAGCAGCACGGCGAGGAGACCGCACGCGGCCGGCACGGTCGAGCGTTCCGACGGGAGTCCGGACACGGCGAGGCAGATGGTAGAACGCCGGAGGGATGGTCGCCGCAGAACCCGAGCTGACTGTGGTCATGCCGGTCTTCAACGAGCTCGCCACGCTCGAGCGGGCGGTGGACGGCGTGCTCGCCGAGCCGTTCGCGAACGGCGTCGAGCTCCTGATCGTCGACGACGGCTCGACCGACGGAACGCGCGAGCTGCTGCAGAAACGCGAGTGGCCCGCGGCGGTGCGCATCCTCTACCACGAGCGCAACCGCGGCAAGGGCGCGGCACTCCGGACGGCGCTCGCCGAGGCGCGCGGGGCGTACGCGACGATCATGGACGCCGACCTCGAGTACGACCCGCACGACATCCACGCGCTGCTCGAGCCGCTCCGCGACGGAGAGCAGGCGGTCTACGGTACGCGTGCCTTCCAGTCCCACTCGGCGTACAGCTTCTGGTACGTCATCGGCAACCGCGGGGTGACCTTCGTCTCGAATCTCGTCTACAACAGCTGGATCTCCGACCTGATGACGGGCCAGAAGGCGATGCCGACCGAGCTCTTCCGCTCCCTCGACCTGCGCGAGCGCGGCTTCGCGATCGAGGCGGAGATCACGGCGAGGCTGCTCGGCCGGGGAATCCGGATCTACG
>DATFMW010000322.1:0-2472 GCA_035266765.1 Gaiellaceae bacterium
CCGCCGCGGGCGGTCTTCCTCCACACGAACGGCGGCGGACCGCATCTGACGCCGTGGTTCGACCAGCTCTTCCAGGACACGCACCAGCGGGTCGGGTCGACCTTCCAGATCTACGCGAACGGATCGATCGACCAGCTGTGCGACACCGAGAGCATCATCTACGCGCAGTTCGGCGCGAGCCGCTGGGCGGTGTCCGTCGAGACCGAGGACGACGGGCACTCGCACACACCGTGGACGCCGAAGCAGCTCGCCGCGATCCACAGGCTGCTCACCTGGCTGCACGAGGAGCACGACATCCCGCGACGCGCGATGGCGAACGAGAACGACGCGGGGATCGGCTACCACCAGCAGTTCCCGGTCTACAACCGGTCCGGCCACGACTGCCCGGGCCCGGTGCGCGTGAACCAGCTCGTGCACACGGTGATCCCGCGGCTGAACGGCGGCCTGCACGACATGAGCGCGCACCGCGGCGCCGGACACGACGAGCGGCAGAACGGCGGGCACAGCCACGTCCCGCAGCCCGTCGGCCCGCTGCCGCTGCCGTGGCTGCGCAGGGACGCCGATACGGCCACGTGGCAGCGGCAGATGCTCGCGCGCGGCTGGTCGAAGATCGGCGACCTCGACGGCGTCTACGGCCCGCACTCGAAGGCGGTGTGCGAGCTGTTTCAGCAGGAGAAGGACGTGCCGGTCACCGGCACGGTGGACGCACGGACGTGGGCGCTCGCCTGGACGGCGCCGATCACCCACTGAGCGCCGGGGCAGGCGCCGGCCCGGTCCGGCGCCTCGCCGAGGTTCTCTCTATGCCAGACCGGTTCCCGGTTCCAGAAGACCGGCGAGTTCAGTCACTCAGTAGGCGCCTCCGGGACCGCTGCTGCTCACGAGCACGCCCCCGCGCGCCGCGTAGCTGACACAGGCACCGGTGTTCCCGAAGCCGCTCCCGTCCGCACGGTACAAGCTCGTCCAGCCGCCCTTCTGGCAGGCCGCCGCGGCGCCCGAGTTGCCGCCGCCCGCCGCCGCCGAACCGGCGGCCACGATCCCGATCGACGCCACGAGCGCTGCCACGGAAAAACAAGGCACCGCGAGGAATCTGCCGAGAGTGGGCGCTGTCCGCCCCGCCGATCGAGCCGCTCCCCGGCCGACTACCCCGGGAAGACCTCGATCTCCGCGGCGCCCGTGTTGCCGCCGGTGGACGTGACGACCTCGAAACGCAGACGCCGGCCGGTGAACGCGACCTTCGCGACCCGCGGATCGACGCGGTTGCCGGCGGGGAACGGCCCGTAGCGCTTGCCGCCGTCGACGACGACGGCGAACGTGCGGGTGATCGCCGAGCCGTCGGACATCTCGCGCGTCAGGAAGGCGACCCCGCCGATCTTCCGCTCGGCGCCGAGGTCGATCGTGATGAACGCCTTGTTTCCGTCGCCCGACGACGACCATTCGGTCGCGAGCTTCCCGTCGACGGCGTTCGCGGCCTCGTAGCCGCCGCCGTACTGCGAGCTCACTCCGACGACCTTCGCGCCCACCGCGATGTCCCGCCCTGCGGAGGCCTCCTTGCGCGGCGTCGTCTTGAAGGTCGCGAGGTCGGGCGTCTGGAAGACCCGCCCCTGCGCGTCGGTGGCCGTGAGCCGGAACCGGTAGGTCGTGTTCGGCTCGAGGCCGCCCAGCACGACGGTGTGCCGGGCGATCGCGGTGCCGCCCATGCTCGGATCGTTCGCGATCGACCCGAGCGACGCCGTCTTGCCGTACGCGATCGCGCAGACCGTGGCCGGATCGGTCTGGACCCGGACGACGGCCGACCGCCCGTCGGGCGCGACCTGGACGACCGTCTTCCCCACCTCGACGGCGCCGAAGTCGCGCACACGCGCGCCGCCGGAGCCGCCGCAGCCGACGAGGCCGAAGCACACCGCGACTGTTGCGACCAGGCCGGTGAGGGCTCGCAGGGGCATGCTCACATGCTGCCCGAGATTCGCGCGTCTCGGCGTCGCGCGCTGATGCGGGGCCACGTTTCGCGACTGCAAGACTCCTGGCGTGCGACGGTATCTCGCGGACACCCTGGCGCTGCTCGTCTTCTCGAGCCTTGGAGCGTTCTTCACGGAGGTCGTGATTGCCGGACTGTCCGTGAACCAGTCTGCTCACGCCCGCCTCGTATCCGTCCCCGTGATCATCGTCACGGCCCGTCCATACGGCGCGTATCGGGACTGGGTGCTGAGGATCTTCCGCACGGATGTTGCAGGACAGCGGCGGCTGCGAGTCGTTGCCGACACGGCCGCTTTCCTGTCGTTCCAGCTGCCGGTGTACTGGATGATCCTCGTGCTGGCGGGAGCCGATCTCGGCCAGATCGCCGTGTCTTCCACCGGAGCCACCGTCGCCATCGTCGTTTCGGGGCGTCCCTACGGCATGCTGCTCGATCTCTGCCGGCGACTCTTCGGAGTGCCGAACCCCGCATTCACGGCGATCCCGTTGAGCGATCCTGTC
>DATFMW010000323.1:0-7032 GCA_035266765.1 Gaiellaceae bacterium
ACGATGTCGCCCGTCGCCGCCGCGAAGCCCGCTGCCATAGCGTTTCCCTTGCCGGGCGCGCTCGTGTTCTCGACAATCCGGACGGTCGGCAGGAGCTCGCGGGCGACCCCGACGGTGTCGTCCGTGCAGTGGTCGTCGACCAGAATGACCTCGTACACCCAGCTCGGGAGCCTCGGCAGGACGTGCGGCAGGTTCTCTTGCTCGTTCAGCGCTGGGACGATCACACTCACTCGCGCGGACAGCGGCGATCGCACGATTTTCGGACCACGCTCCGCCACACTGTCGACTTCTGTCTGCATGGAGACAGTGTCCGACTTCGCACCGGAATATCGGGTATCGATTGGTCCAGAGTTGCCCTGTCATTGGCCGAGACTTCTAGCAACGTATGGGGCGCCGGTGACCGCTCCGATCGGCGAGGCTCTGTCGACCAACGGCCAGCCATCCGCTGATCGGAAGCGCTCCGACACTCCTGCAAGACTGGTCCCGCTCGGCGGGGTGCCGGAGCGGTCGAACGGGGCGGTCTTGAAAACCGCTGAGGGCTCACGCCCCCGAGGGTTCGAATCCCTCCCCCGCCGCTCGCACGCTCCGGGGCCGCGGCGGCGGATCGCCGCGCCCCGGCGGCGCGCCGGCCCCGGCGCGCCGGTCGCAGCCTGCGACGCCGCCCGTATCATCCGCGCGGTGACGAACGGCGAAGACCTGCGGGGACTCATGCGGTACTGGCCGCACGGCGTCTCCGTGCTCAGCGTCGACGCCGACGGCGACCGGATGGGCGTCACCGTCTCCTCGCTCGTCTCGCTCTCGCTCGACCCGCCGCTCGTCGGCGTCTCGATCGGCAAGCAGGCGTCCTGCTACGAGCTGCTCCGCCGGGCCGGCCGGTTCGCGATCAGCCTGCTCGGCTCCGGCCAGGAGGATCTCGCCCGCCGCTTCGCCTCTGGCTGGCCGCCGATCGTGCACTGGCAGGGCGTGCCGACCCGCGAAAGCTCGATCGCGCCGCTGATCGAGGGCGCGCTCGGCTGGATCGAGGCGGAGATCCGCGCCGAGCACGACGCCGGCGACCACACGTTCTTCATCGCGGACGTCCTCTCTGCGCAGCAGGGGCCGTCGACGAGCGCGCTCGTCTACCGCGACCGCGACTACCACGTTCTGTGATCCAGGCCGTCGTCTTCGACCTCGACGGCGTCCTGATCGCCTCCGAGGAGGTCTGGGACGCGGTCCGCGAGCGCTACGTCCGCGAGCGCGGCGGCCGCTACGACGCCGAGGTGCAGCGCGCGATGATGGGCATGAGCGCGCCGGAATGGTCGCGCTACCTGCACGAGTCCGCGGGCGTCCCGGACGAGCCCGAGGCCGTCAACGCTGCGGTCGTCGAACGGATGCTCGCGGCCTACGCCGAGCACCTGCCGCTGCTGCCGGGCGCGGTCGAGGCGGTGCGGCGACTCGCGGAGCGGTTCCCGCTCGGGCTCGCGTCGTCGTCGAACCGCGTGCTGATCGACGAGGTGCTCGAGCTCGCCGGCGTGACCGCACTGTTTCGGGCAACGGTCTCCTCCGAGCAGGTGCCGCGCGGCAAGCCGGCGGCCGACGTCTACCTCGAGGCCGCCCGCCGGCTCGGCGTCGACCCGAGCGACTGCGCCGCGGTCGAGGACTCGCACGCCGGCATCCGCTCGGCGAAGGCGGCCGGGATGCGCGTCGTCGCCATCCCGAACCCGACCTACCCGCCCGACGAGGAGGCGCTCGCCGCCGCCGACCTCGTACTCGGCTCGCTCGCCGAGCTGACGCCCGCGACGATCGCCGGCTAGAGGAGCTGCTCGCCGCGCGCGTCGAACGCGCGCACGGCAGGCGCGATCCCGGGATCGAAGTGCTCCCGGAAGAGCGTGTGGATCGTGACGTCGCGCAGCGGCTCGCCGGGCCGCCCGACGAGCCTGCGGCGCAGGGTCGCCTCAACCGGGAAGCCGAGTGCCATAGGCACGCCGAAGCTCGCCTCGTTGCGCGGGTCGATCCGGATCTCGACCCGGTCGGCGCCGCAGACCTCGAACGCGGCCCGGGTCAGCGCCGCCGACGATTCCGTCGCGATCCCCTGCCGCGTCGCGCTCGCGCGCGTCCAGTAACCGATCTCCAACCCGCCCGGCCCCACACGTGGGTGCAGGCCGGTGCCGCCGAGCAGCTCCCGCTCGCTCCGGTCGAACGTCGCGTAGACGAAGTTGTCGCCCGAGTCGAACGCAGCTCGGAAGCTGCGGCACAGCTCGACCTTGTCGTCGACGCTCTGCGGCTCGTTGTTGACCCAGGGCATGAACGGGCGCAGATGCTCGAGGCTCGAGTCGACCGCGTCCTTCAGCAGCGCCGCGTCTCGCGGCTCGTAGCAGCGGATCACGAGCCGGTCGGTCTCGATCCGGTACGGGGCGGGCGGCCCCTCCCAGACCGTCAGAGACGCCTCCGGATCAGCGTGACGCCCTCGCGGAGCGTCAGCAGGACACACTCGACGCGCGGGTCGTCGCGGACGTGCCGGTTGAACGTCTCGAGCGGGTGCCCCTCGCGCATGCCGAAGAGCGTGTTGTCGGCGAGGATCACGCCGCCCTCGGCGAGCAGTGGCAGCACGGCCTCGTAGTAGCCGGCGTACTCGTCCTTGCGCGCGTCGAGGAAGACGAGGTCGAACGGCCCCTCGAGCCCGGCGAGAGTCTCGAGTGCGGGCCCGAGCCGATACTCGATCCGGTCGGCGACGCCCGCCTCCTCGGCGTAGCGGCGCGCGATCGCGCTCGTCTCCTCGTTCACGTCGCACGTGACGATCTCCCCGCCGGGCGGCAGCGCCCGGGCCATCGCGATCGACGACCAGCCCGTGAACGTCCCGACCTCGAGCACGCGCCGCGGCCGGGCGAGCGTGACGACGAACGAGAGGAACCCTCCCTCCAGCGCCCCGACCATCATCTCCGGCCAGTCCTGGGTCGCGTGCGTCTCGGCCGCGAGCCGCTCGAACAGCTCGTCCGGCGGCGTCGAGTGCTCGACCGCGTAGCGCTCGATCTCCTCGTCGATGTACCTCACGCGTCAATGCGCCCGACGAGGACGCAGCCGTTGTGGCCGCCGAGCCCCATCGCGTTCGAGAGCGCGACGTCGATCATCGCCGGGCGCGCCTCGTTCGGGACGTAGTCGAGATCGCAGGCCGGGTCGGGGTGCTCGTAGTTCATCGTCGGCGGCAGCATCCCCTCGTGGACGGCGAGGACGCACATCATCGCCTCGATCGCGCCCGCAGCCCCGAAGCAGTGCCCGGTGACCGACTTCGTGGAGGAGACCGCAAGCCGGTAGGCGTGCTCGCCGAAGACGTCCTTGATCGCCTTCGTCTCGGCCGCGTCGCCGAGCGGCGTCGCGGTGCCGTGCGCGTTGATGTACCCGATCCGCTCCGGCTCGACGCCGCTCGCGGCGAGCGCGCGCCGGATCATCTCGCCGACCCCGACCGACTCGGGGTCGGGTTGCGCGAGATGGTGCGCGTCGTTCGAGGCGCCGTAGCCGAGGATCTCCGCGTAGACGGTCGCGCCGCGGCGCTGGGCCGCCTCGAGCTCCTCGAGCACGAGCACGCCCGCGCCCTCGCCCATCACGAAGCCGGCGCGGGTCGCGTCGAAGGGCCGCGACGCACGGGGCGGGTGCTCGTCCTCGGCGGCGAGACCGCGCATCGCGCAGAAGCCGGCGAGGATCAGCGGATGGATGCAAGCCTCGCCACCGCCCGCGAGCACGGCGTCGGCGCCGCCGCGGCGGATCAGCTCGGCCGCCTCGCCGATCGCCGTCGACCCGGTCGCGCAGGCCGAGACGGGCGCGTAGTTGGGGCCGCGGAAGCCCAGCGAGATCGCGAGCTGCCCGCTCGCCGTGTCGACGAGCACGTTCGGGAGAAACGCCGGCGCCACGCGGTCGGGCCCACGCTCGCGCAGGATGTCGGTCTGCTCCGCGATCCCGATCACGCCGCCGATCGCCGTGCCGAAGAGGATCCCGACGCGGCCGGGGTCGTAGGCGCCGTCGAGCCGGGCGTCGGCGACGGCCTCGCGGGCTGCGCCGAGGGCGAGCAGGACGTTGCGCTCGAGCTTGCGCGCCTCCTTCGCCGAGGCGACCGCGGTCGGGTCGAAGTCCTTCACCTCGGCGGCGATGCGCACCGGGTACGCGCTCGCGTCGAACGCGCGGATCCAGTCGATTCCGCTCTCGCCCGCGAGCGCCGCGCGCCACGTCGAGCGGGCGTCGCCGCCGATCGGCGTGACCGCGCCCAGTCCCGTGACGACCACCCTCCGCACCTGTTGAGCTTAGACGGGGGTCGCGCGGCCCGGTTGCGCCGTTGTCCGCTCTGGGTGTCGCCGGCATCCACCTCCACCGGCGGTGGTGTACACCTACATCACATGGTTTTCGGACATGGCTGACGCGCCGGGCCCGCTCCTCCCGTTCCCGCCGATGGAGGCGGAGCTCGTCTCCGAGCTGCCGTCGAGCGCCGGCTGGCGCTACGAGCCGAAGTGGGACGGCTTCCGCGGCGTGCTCTCCAACGACGCAGGCGAGCTCGCGCTCTGGTCCCGGAACGGCCGCCCGCTGCTCCGCTACTTTCCGGAGCTGCGCCCGCTCGGCGAGCTGCTCCCACCCGTCTCGGCGCTCGACGGTGAGATCGTGATCGTCCGCGAAGGGGCACTCGACTTCGACGCGATGCAGACACGCCTCCATCCCGCTGAGAGCCGCGTCCGCAAGCTCGCAGGTGAGATGCCGGCCACGTTCGTCGCCTTCGACCTGCTGCTCTGGGACGGCGCGCCGGTGCACGAGCAGCCGATCGAGGAGCGCCGCGCCGAGCTCGAGCGCGTCGGCGGCTGCTTCTCGCTCTCGCCGGTCGCCGGTGACGTCGAGCAGGGCCGCGAGTGGCTGCGCACGCTCCAGGCGGCCGGCTTCGACGGCGTCGTCGCGAAGCGGCTCGGTCTCCCCTACCTCCCGGGCTCGCGCGACGGCGTGGTCAAGGTGAAGCCGCACAAGACCGCCGACTGCGTCGTCGCCGGCGTCCGCTGGAAGAAGGGCGGCCGCTCGACGATCGCGACGCTCCTGCTCGGCCTCTACGCGGACGACGGGCACCTCGACTACGTCGGCTCCGCGGCCGTGGGCGCGAAGCGCCACGACGAGATCGCGGCGCAGGTCCTCCCGCTCCTCGACGCCTCGAGCGACCGCCGCTTCTCCGAGCCGAGCCGCTGGGGCACCGGCGATCTCGAGGAGGCGGCGCTGCGGCCAGAGCTCGTCGTCGAGGTGCGCTACGACAAGCTCGAGAAGCGTCGCTTCCGCCACGGGACGAAGCTGATCCGCTTCCGCCCCGACAAGGAAGCGGCGCAGTGCACGTGGCGCGAGGTGCGCCCGCCGCGGCGGCCGGACGACCTCGCGGTCGACGACCTTCTGCGCTAGCCGCTCTTCTTCCGGGCGCGGGACGGCTGCACGCGCGGCGGCTCGCCCGGCATCTTCGGGAAGTTCGGCGGGTACGGCGCTTCGCCCTCGCCGGCCGCCTCCTCGCGCTCGACCCATTCCTGGAGGCGTCGTAGGTCGCAGACGGCGCCGTCGATTCCGGCCTGCACGTCGCCGAGCTCGGCGAACCGCGCCGGCATCGTCGCGAGCGTGAAGTCCTCCGTCTCGAGGTCGTCGAGCTCCTCCCAGCGGAACGGCGCCGACACCGTCCCGTCGGGCCTCGCCCGGGCGGAGTAGGCCGACGCGATCGTGCGGTCGCGCGCGTTCTGGTTGTAGTCGATGAAGACCCGCTCGCCGCGCTCCTCCTTCCACCAGGCGGTGGTGACGAGGTCGGGCGCGCGCCGCTCGATCTCGCGCGCGAACGCAAGCGCGCAGCGCCGCACCTCCTGGAAGCTCCAGGCGGGCTCGATCCGGCACGCGACGTGGATGCCGCGATTGCCGGACGTCTTCGGCCAGCCGGCGAAACCCAGCTCGTCGAGGGCTTCGCGGACGAGCGCGGCGACCCGCTTCGCCTCGGCGAACCCGGTGCCCGGCTGCGGGTCGATGTCGATGCGCAGCTCGTCGGGATGCTCGACGTCGGCACGGCGCGACGGCCACGGGTGGAAGTCGATCGTGCCGAGGTTCGCCGCCCAGGCGACCTGCGCCACCTCGGTCACGCAGAGCTCGTCGGCGGTGCGTCCCGAGGGGAACGTCACGCGCGCCGTCTCGATCCAGTCCGGGCGATGTTTCGGCACGCGCTTCTGGTAGATCGCCTCGCCCTCGGCGCCGTCGGGATGCCGCTTCAGCTGCGTCGGCCGCTCGTAGAGCGCGCGCACGATCCCGTCGCCGACCGCGAGGTAGTAGCGGACGAGGTCGAGCTTCGTCTCGCCGCGCACGCGGAAGAACACCTTGTCCGGGTTCGTCACCTTGACGGTGCGGCCCCCGACGTCGAGCTCGACGAACGGCGAAGGCGCCATTCCGGGAGTATCGTCTGAACGAACCGTGCTGGAGGACATGCGCCTGATCCCACTCTCGCTCGAGCCGCTCGACGACCACGTCGTGGTCGAGCCGACCGACGAGGAGGCGGAGACCCGCTCGGGGCTGATCGTCCCGGCGAGCGCGGAGGCGCAGTGCCGCAGCGGCATCGTCACCGCCGTGGGCGCCGACGCCGACGGCGTCTCACCCGGCGACAAGGTGCTGTTCCCGAACGACGCGGGCTTCGACGTCCGCCTCGCCGGGACGGCGGCGAAGATCCTGCGCCGGCGCGAGCTGATCGCCCGCGTCCACGACTAACCTCTAGCGTTCGCGGGGCGTGTAGCCGAAGAGGGACGCCGGCACGAGCCGGAGCTTGTCCGCAAGTGTGCCCTCGAGCCCGAGCAGGAGCGCAGCACCGGAGGCGGCGAGGAGCAGCACGGGGACGGCGAGGAGCGCCCACGCGGGGCCGCCGCCGAGCGCACCGACCGCGAAGTAGGCAACGAGGAGCGAGATGCCCGCGACGACCCCGAGCACGAGCGAGACGAGCGGTGACGACGACGAGTACCGCTCGACGGCCTCGCCGCGGGGGACGAGCCGCAGGAGCTCGGCGGGGATCGCGCGCACGAC
>DATFMW010000324.1:0-2218 GCA_035266765.1 Gaiellaceae bacterium
AGCGGGCTGTCGTGAAGGTGCTCCCCCGGCTCGGCCGCACCGCCGGCACCACCGTCACCGGGCCGCGCAACGGCTGGGTCGCCGTCCACGACGAGCTCTGCGACCGCGAGCCGACGCTGCTCCACCGGCTCGGCAGGGAGCTCTCGTACTCGCTCCCCGCGGTGACGCTCGCGATCGGCGTCGAGGAGGGTGTGGCCGTCCGCTACAACCTCTTCGACCGCGGTGGCGCGGTCGACGAATACCTGTCGGTGCCCGAGTACCGCGGCGAGCTCCCGCCCGGCGACGTCGTCGCGCTCGGCTCGAATCCGCGTGTCGTCGCGCGCCTCACCGGCGCCGACCCGCAGCAGGTGCGCGAGGTCGCGCGGACAGCGTCCGCGCCGGCCGACCTGCCGCCTCCACTCGAACTCGTCGCGCGGATCGCCGCGGTGATGGGGGTTACCGAGGCCGACCACGGCTGGAAGGGGGACTGATGCTGACGCTCTACGATGCGCCGCGCTGCCCGTACTGCGCGCGTGTGCGGATTGTGCTCGCCGAGAAGGACGTTGAGGTCGAGACGGTCGAGATCGACCTGTCCGACCGGCCTCCGTGGCTCTACGGGAAGAACGCCTCCGGCCGCGTGCCGGTGCTCGAGGAGGACGGCTGGCTCCTGCCCGAGTCGGCCGTGATCATGGAGTATCTCGAGGAACGCCACCCGGAGCCGGCCCTCCTCCCGGCCGGCCCGGCCGAGCGGGCGCTCGCGCGGCTCATGATCTTCCGGCACGACGGCTTCACCCGGCCCTACTATGCGCTCCGGCGCGGTGAGGAAGGGGCGCGCGAGGCACTGGACGGGGAGCTCGCCCGGCTCGACGCCGCGCTCGCGGGGCGCCGGTGGCTCGGCGGTGCAGCGTACGGCCTCGCGGACATCGCCTACGTGCCGTGGCTCCTGCGCGCCCGCGAGAGTCTCGGCGTCGAGCTCGACGGCTACGACGCGCTGTCGGACTGGCTGGCGCGGCTCCTCGATCGGCCCGCGGTCGCAGCCGAGGCAGCGCTCGTCGCGGCGCTGTAGGTTCTGCGGTCGATGTCGGAGTCGAACCTTCCGCGCGTCGTCGACTCGGCCTGGCTGGTCGGGGCGCTCGGCGCGGACGATCTCGTCGTCGGCGACGTTCGCGGGCCGAACGCGCACACGCGCGGGCACATCCCGGGCTCGCGCCCGCTCGTGCTCGGCTCGCCGCCCCCCGGCGCCGACGAGGAGTCGGTCGTCGAGCTTGCGCGCGAGGTTGCGCTCCGGCTGCGGCGGCACGGGATCACCGGCCGGGAGCGGCTCGTGCTCGTCGACCGCGGCGACGGCGTCGGCGCAATGCCGGCGGCGCAGCTCGCGGAGCTCGCCGGGCACCCACGTGTTGCGATCCTGCTCGGCGGGATCGCGGGCTGGACGGGCGAGCTCGTGGATGGGCCGGTCGAGCTCGAGCCGGTGCGCGAGGCGGAGCTGACGCCGAACCCGTCTGCGTTGCCGACCCGGCAGGAGCTCCTGTCGCGCCTCGGCGACCCGTCGCTCGCGCTCGTGGACGTGCGCACCCCCGAGGAGTACACGGGCAAGCGCGGGAACCATTGCGACCCGCGCCAGGGGCACATCCCGGGCGCGCGCAACGTTGAGGTGGGGCAGCTCTTCTCCGGCCCGGGCGAGCCGGCTGTCGCGGAGCGGATCCGTGAGCTCGTCGCTCTCCCCGAGGGCGCTGCGGTCGTCGCGTACTGCCACTCCGGCTCCCGCTCGGCGCTCGCGACGATGGCGCTCCGCTCCGCGGGCTACGACGCCCGCAACTACGCCGGCTCCTGGCACGAGTGGAGTCGGCACGACGAGCTCCCGCTCGAGCGCTAGTCAACCCGTCTCCGCGCGACCGTCACCTGTTCCTGGACGCCCTGTCCCCGTCGGCCACGTCTCGTGACCTGGTCAAAGGACGTGGCCGGAAAGGACAGGGCCCACCGGATCGTTGAGCGGCGAAGCCTGGCTCTGGCAGACATGTCTTCGGGAGCCATGTCTCATGACCTGGTCACAGGACGTGGCCGGTGGGGACATGGCTCACCGCGCGGGTGCCGACCGCGCCGGGACGCGCGCGGCGACCTCGAGGAACGCGGCGCAGATCGTCCGGCCGAGCTCGTTCCAGCGGTCGATCTTGAGCGGGATCTCGGCGCGGAGCCGGTCCGGGTCGGGCGGCGGGTCGTCCGGGTCGGCGGCCCAGCC
>DATFMW010000325.1:0-9534 GCA_035266765.1 Gaiellaceae bacterium
GGGCTGCCGGTGCTCCAGCCAGTCGAGCAGCACCCGTGCCGCCGGGGCAGTCATCGCTCAGAGCTGAAAGTCGGCCGGGTACGGGAACGAGAGACTGTCGCGGACGACGCCGAACCGCCCCGGCGCCAGGTAGGCGACCACGCCGAGCCGGTGGACGAGATCGGCGTCATCGACGTCAGCCCCCCGGATCGCGTCCCGTGCCGCCGCCGCGACCACGACGCGGCCGATCACGAGACTGTTCTGGCCGAAGCCGTCCACGACCCGCTCGAGCTCGCACTCCAGATAGAGCTGGCAGCCCGCGACCAGGCGCCCGTCCACGCGGCGCGCCGGGATCGTCGGCAGCGCCGCCAGCATCGGCTTGTCGCCCGCCGCCGACCGGCCGGCCGACGCCAGCGCCGTCTCGACGATCTGGTCGACACGCGGGAAGCTGACCGTGAACTGGCCGTGGGAGACGGCGTTCGAATAGGTGGCATGACGCGGGCTGCAGACGAAGCCGTAGAAGTCCTCCCAGCCCAGCGGCATCGCCATGTGCTTCGGCGCGAAGTCGTAGCGGTTGCCCTCACGCGTGCCCACCAGCACCAGCGGAGCGGCCATGAACACCCGCTCCCACATGCCTTCCCCCACCGGCAGGACAACGAGGTCGTCCGCGCCCTCCGGCGCCGGCGCCGCTCCTTCGTGTGGCGAGGCTGGCCCCATGAAGCGAACCTAGGCTGCCGCCGCGACCGTCCCATCAGCGGAAATCCGCGCGAGGACGGGGCGGGCTTCGGCTTTCTCCGAACGGGCCCTCGGCGATTCCTCCGATGGGGCGGCGAAAACGCGCGCCGAGGCTCGGTGCAGGCGTCGAGGAGGACGAACATGCCGTACGCACCGATCGTGAAGCCCACGCGCTGGCCCGTCGTGCCGAACCTGGTCGACGTCGAGTCCGAGCGGACCGCGGACTTCTGGGAGCGCGCGCGGCGCGAGCTCGACGGGCTGCCGGGCCACCGCGGCCTGAACATCGCCCACGAGGCTGTCGACCGGCACGCCGACGGGCCGCTGTGCGACCACCTCGCGTTGCGCTGGCTCGGCAAGAGCGGCGACGTGCGCGACTACTCCTACGGCAACCTCGCCGCGCTGACGAACCGGTTCGCGAACGTCCTCCGCGAGCTCGGCATCGGCCGCGGCGACCTCGTCGCCGTGCTCGCCGGCCGGATCCCCGAGCTCTACATCGCCGCACTCGGCACGCTGAAGAACCGGAGCGTCTTCTCGCCGCTCTTCTCGGCGTTCGGACCGGAGCCGATCAGGACGCGGCTCGCGATCGGCAAGGCGAAGGCGCTCGTCACGACCGAGTCGCTCTACGAACGGAAGGTGGCGGGCATCCGCGACTCGCTCCCCGAGCTCGAGCACGTGCTGCTCGTCGGCGCCGACCACGGGCCGACGAACGTCGAGAGAACGCACGACTACCACCGGCTGATGCTCGCGGCCGACGAGGAGTACACGATCGGCCCGACCGCCCCCGACGACGTCGCGATCGTGCACTTCACGAGCGGCACGACCGGGACGCCGAAGGGAGCCGTGCACGTGCACGAGGCGATCGTGGCGCACGCCGTCACGGGCCGGTTCGCGCTCGACCTCCATCCGGACGACGTCTTCTGGTGCACCGCCGACCCGGGCTGGGTGACCGGGACCTCGTACGGCATCGTCGCACCGCTCGCGAACGGCGTCACGTCGATCGTCGACGAGGCCGAGTTCGACGCCGAGCGCTGGTACCGCATCCTCGCCGAGCAGCACGTCTCGGTCTGGTACACGGCGCCGACCGCGATCCGGATGATGATGAAGACGGGCGTCGATCCCGTCCGCGAGCACGACTACCCGGCGCTGCGCTTCCTCGCGAGCGTCGGCGAGCCGCTCAACCCCGAGGGCGTCGTCTTCGGCCAGGAGGCCTTCGGTCTGCCCTTCCACGACAACTGGTGGCAGACCGAGACCGGGGCGATCATGATCGCGAACCTCGCGGCGCTCGAGATCCGCCCCGGCTCGATGGGTCAGCCGCTTCCCGGGGTCGAGGCTGCGCTCGTCCACCGCCGCCCCGGCGGCGGCGTCGAGCTCGTCACCGAGCCCGGGGCCGAGGGCGAGATCGCGCTCAGGCCCGGCTGGCCGTCGATGTTCCGCGCCTATCTCGACGAGCCGGAGCGCTACGCGAAGTGCTTCCGGGACGGCTGGTACCTCACCGGCGACCTCGCGCGGCGCGACGAGGACGGCTACTTCTGGTTCGTCGGCCGCGGCGACGACGTGATCAAGACCTCCGGCCACCTGATCGGGCCGTTCGAGGTGGAGAGCGCGCTGCTCGAGCACGCGGCGGTGGCCGAGGCCGGCGTGATCGGCAAGCCCGATCCGGTCGCCGGCGAGATCGTGAAGGCGTTCGTGACCCTGAAGCCGGGCTTCGAGTGGTCGCACGAGCTCGAGCGCGAGCTGCTCGGGCACGCCCGGGTGCGGCTCGGCGCCGTGGTGGCGCCGAAGGAGATCGCGTTCGCCGAGAGCGTGCCCCGGACCCGGAGCGGCAAGATCATGCGCCGTCTCCTCAAGGCGCGCGAGCTCGGCCTCCCCGAGGGAGACGTCTCGACGCTCGAAGAGGAGGAAGAGGAAGCATGACCGCGACCGAGGCCGGGCGAGCCACGGTCGCGCCCGAGCGGGCGGCCGAGCTGCTGCACGGGATGCTGCGGATCCGGCGCTTCGAGGAGAAGGCGGCCGAGCTCTACAGCCTCGCGAAGATCCGCGGCTTCCTCCACCTCTACATCGGCGAGGAGGCGGTCGCGGTCGGCGCGTTCCCGTCGCTCCGCGAGGAGGACCGGATCGTCGCCACCTACCGCGAGCACGGCCACGCGCTCACGCGCGGGCTGCCGATGGGCGCGCTGATGGCCGAGATGTTCGGGAAGACGAGCGGCTGCAGCGGCGGCCGGGGCGGCTCGATGCACTTCTTCGACGCGTCGCGCCGCTTCTACGGCGGCTACGCGATCGTCGGCGGCGGCCTGCCCGTCGCGGTCGGGCTCGCGCTCGCCGACGCGATGCAGGGGAACCCCGTCGTGACCGCGTGCTTCTTCGGTGACGGCGCCGTCGTCGAGGGCGAGTTCCACGAGTCGATGAACCTCGCCGCGCTCTGGAAGCTGCCGGTGCTCTTCCTCTACGAGAACAACCTCTACGCGATGGGCACCGCGATCGAGCGCTCGCAGGCGCAGCTCGACATGGAGCTGCGGGCGCGCGGCTACGGCGTCCCGGCGACGGTCGCCGACGGGATGGACGTGCTCGCGGTCGAGGCGGCCGTCCGCGCGGCGGTCGAGGCCGTCCGCGGCGGCGGCGGCCCGCGCCTCGTCGAGCTGAAGACGTACCGCTTCCGCGCCCACTCGCTCTCCGACGCCGACCTCTACCGCTCCAAGGAGGAGGTCGAGCACTGGCGGGCGACGCGCGACCCGATCGACCTGTTCGTCGCGCAGCAGGGCATCGACGCCGAGACGGTCGCGCGGCTCGACGCGACGGTCACCGCCGAGCTCGACGAGGCGATCGCCTTCGCCGAGGCCGGCGAGTGGGAGCCCGTCGAGGGGCTCGAGGATCACGTCTACACCCCGGCGGCGCCGTGACCACGACCTTCCGCGAAGCCGTCCGGGCGGGGATGCGCGAGGCACTCGAGGCCGACCCGCGCGTCTTCCTGATGGGCGAGGACGTCGGCCGCTACGGCGGCGCGTTCGCCGTCAGCAAGGGCCTGCTGGACGAGTTCGGGCCGGAGCGGATCCGGGACGCGCCCCTCTCCGAGTCGGCGTTCGTCGGCGCGGGCATCGGCGCCGCGCTCGGCGGGATGCGGCCGATCGTCGAGGTGATGACGATCAACTTCAGCCTGCTCGCCCTCGACCAGATCGTGAACAACGCCGCGACGCTCCGCTACATGTCCGGCGGTCAGTTCAGCGTGCCGCTCGTCGTCCGGATGACCGTCGGCGCCGGCCGCCAGCTCGCCTGCCAGCACGCCCACAGCCTCGAAGTCTGGTACGCGCACGTGCCCGGGATCAAGGCGGTGGCGCCGGCGACGGTCGCCGACGCGCGCGGGATGGTGCTCGCCGCGCTCGACGACCCCGACCCGGTGTTCGTCTTCGAGAACGCGATCCTCTACCCGCTCGAGGGCGAGCTCGAGGGTGAAAAGCTGCCGCTCGACCGCGCCGCCGTGCGCCGCGAGGGCGGCGACGTGACGCTCGTCACCTACGGCGGCTCGCTCGGCAAGACGCTCGAGGCCGCCGAGACGCTCGCCGCCGAGGGGGTCCAGGCCGAGGTGGTCGACCTCCGCTCGCTGCGGCCGCTCGACCTCGACACCGTGCTCGAGTCGGTCGCGAAGACGCACCGGCTCGTCGCCGTGGACGAGGGCTGGCGCACGTGCAGCCTCGCCGCCGAGATCGGGATGCAGGTCACCGAGCGCGGCTTCGACCTGCTCGACTGGCCGCCGCAGCGGGTGTGCAGCGCCGAGGTGCCGATGCCGTACGCGAAGCACCTCGAGGACGCCGCCATCCCGTCCGCCGAGCGAGTCGTCGCCGCGGTCCGGGAGATGGTGATCTAGTCGTGGCCGAGTTCGTGATGCCGGCGCTCGGCGCGGACATGAGCGCAGGGCGGTTGATCGCCTGGCGCAAGCAGCCGGGAGACGCCGTCGCGCGCGGCGACATCATCGCCGAGGTGCACACCGACAAGGCCGACATCGAGGTCGAGGTCTTCACGAGCGGCGTCGTCGAGCAGCTGCTCGTCGAGCCCGGACAGCAGGTGCCGATCGGGACGCCGCTCGCGCTGATCCGCGAGAACGGCGCCGCCCCCGCCCCCGCCCCCGCGCCGTCCGGAACGCCGGCGCCCGCGGCAACGCATGTCCTCGCCTCGCCCTCGGCGAAGCAGCTCGCAGCGGAGCTCGGCGTCGACCTCGGCTCGCTGGCGGGCAGCGGCCCCGGCGGACGGATCCAGCGCCGCGACGTCGAGCAGGCGGCGGCCGCCGCCCCGGCTGCCCCGCCCACTCCCGCGCCCGCTCCCACTCCCGCGCCCTCCGCCGCTCCCGCGGCTCGCGCACCGGAGCCGGGCGAGGCAGAGGACCGCCAGGCGGGAATGCGACGCGCGATCGCGGCGGCGATGACGCGCTCGAAGCGCGAGGCGCCGCACTTCTACCTCGGCGAGACGCTCGACCTCAGCCGCGCCGTCGCCTGGCTCGCCCAGGAGAACCTGCGCCGCCCGGTTCCCGACCGGCTCCTGCACGGCGTGCTGCTGCTGAAGGCCGTCGCGCTCGCCCTGCGCGAGGTGCCGGAGCTGAACGCGACCTGGCAGGGCGAGCAGGCGATCCGCAGCGACTCCGTCCAGCTCGGCGTCGCGATCTTCCTCCGCGGCGGCGGCCTCGTCGCACCGGCGATCCACGACGCCGACACGCTCGAGCTGGACGAGCTGATGCGCGCCTTCCGCGACCTCGTCGGCCGCGCCCGCTCCTGGTCGCTGCGCAGCTCCGAGCTCTCCGACCCGACGATCACCGTCACGAGCCTCGGCGAGCGCGGCGCCGAGAGCGTCCTGCCGGTGATCTTCCCGCCCCAGGTGGCGATCGTCGGCTTCGGCCGCCTCGTCGAGCGCCCCTGGATCTCCGCGGGACAGATCCTGCCCTGCCCGCTCGTCCAGGCCACGCTCGCCGCCGACCACCGCGTCACCGACGGCCACCGCGCGGGCGCCTTCCTCACCACGCTGCAACGCCTCCTCGAGGAGCCCGAGAACCTATGACCACCGACGAGCTCAGAGACACCGTCCTGCGCATGCTCGGCGAGATCGCGCCCGAGATCGACCCGGGCGCGGTCAAGCCCGACGTCGACTTCCGCGAGCAGCTCGACCTCGACTCGATGGACTTCCTCAACTTCGTGATCGCCGTCGACCAGGAACTCCACGTCGAGATCGCCGAGGCCGACTACCCCCGTCTCTCGACCCTCGACGGCTTCGTCGCCTATCTCGGCGAGCGGCTCGGAACGCCGGCGGCCTAGTTCGCCGAGCGGCCCTGGAACCAGCGCACGCGGCCCGAGTCCTCGCGCTCGAGCTCGTCGAGCATGAGCTCGAGCCGTGCGAGGGCCTCCTCGTGCCGGGGTATCCAGCGCTGCTCGATCGCGCGGAGCCGCCTGGCCGTGCTCCTCGTCTCCTCGCTCACCCGCCGGTGCGCCTCCCGCACGCTCGCGTAGCGCGCCGCCGCCTCGAGCGCCTGCCGGTGGGCCCCGGCCGCGAGCGCGAGCGGGAGCGAGACGCCGAGGGGGACGAGATCGACCGGCTCGCTGAAGTCGATCTCGGCGGGGTCGGGCAGGGTGACGCCGAGGAGGTTGCGGTACCGCACGCGGACGTCGGCCCGCCCGCCGCCGTAGAAGGCGGCGAGGCGGAGGCGCCGCGCGCCGGAGAGGACGAGGGCCTCCTGGTGCGACGCGACGGCCTCCCGTGCGAGCCGCTCCCACTCGCGCTCGGCCTTCACGACCTCGGGCGCGAGCCGGTCGCGCCGGCGGAGCAGAGCGCGGCGCTTCTCCTCGAGCACGTCCGCCCCGGCGCGGGCGACCTCGAGCCGGTGGAGGAGCCAGGGCCGTCCCGTCCTACCCGGCGGCACGCGCAGGGGCATCCGGCGCCTCCTCGTAGCGTCTTGCGAGCGTCTGCTCGGACACCATCGTGAGCTCGCGGCGCGGCAGCATCGACGCCACCCGCCAGCCCCGGTCGAGCGTCTCCTCGAGCGTGCGCGACTCCGCGCGTCCCTGCGCGACGAGGTCCGACTCGAAGGCGGCGCGGAGCGCGAGATAGGCCTGTTCCGAGTCGCCGAGCGCATCGGCTCCGACCACCTCGGCAAGATCGGCGGCGTGCTGCGCCTGCGCGACGAGGGCGTACAGCTGCGCGGCGAGCTCGAGGTGGTCGTCCCTCGTCCGGCCCGGCCCGGCGCCGAGGCGCATCAGCCGCGACAGTGACCGCAGCGGGTCGAACGGCGGGTAGATCCCCCGCACGTGCGCATCGTGCGAGAGGACGAACTGACCCTCCGTGATGTAGCCGGTGAGGTCAGGCACCGGGTGGGTGATGTCCCCTGCGGGCATCGTCACGACGGGCAGCTGCGTGACCGAGCCGGCCCGGCCCTTGATGCGGCCGGCGCGCTCGTAGAGGGAGGCGAGGTCGCTGTAGAGGTAGCCGGGATAGCCGCGCCGGCTCGGGATCTCGCCGCGCGCAGCCGAGACCTCGCGGACGGCCTCGCAGTAGCTCGTCATGTCCGCGAGCACGACGAGGACGTGCCGGCCGAGCTCGAAGGCGAGGTGCTCGGCGACGGTGAGCGCGAGACGGGGCGTCAGGATCCGCTCGACGAGCGGGTCGTCCGCCGTGTTGAGGAAGAGCGCGAGGTCGCCGGCGGCGGCGCGCTCCTCCAGGGTGTCGCGCACCATGGCCGCGTCGGCGTTCGTGATCCCCATCGCGGCGACCACGACCGCGAACGGCTCCCCACCCGCGGTGGCCTGCGCCGCCACCTGGGCCGCAAGCTCGAGGTGGGGCAGCCCGCCGACCGAGAACACCGGCAGCTTCTGTCCGCGCACGAGGGTCGCCAGACCGTCGATCGCCGACACACCCGTGAGGATCGGCTCGGCGGGGGTCGCGCGCGCCGCGGGATTGATCGGGTGGCCCTGGACCGTCCGGGCGGCCGTGCCGAAGACGGGTGGCCCGCCGTCGAGCGGCCGGCCGCGGCCGTTGACGATCCGCCCGAGCCAGCCCTCCCCGACCGGCACCGTCATCGGCGAGCCCGCGAACGCGACCCGGAGCCCGTCCAGGCGGAGGCCCGCTGTCCCCTCGTAGACCTCGACGACCGCCAGGTCCCGGCTCACGTCGAGGACGACCCCGTGCCGCACCTCCCCGGAGGCGAGGCGGATCTCGGCAACCTCGTCCCAGCCGACGCCCTCGACCTGCTCGACGACCAGCAGGGGGCCCCGGAGCGACGCGATCGCCGTGTGCTCGATCGGCGCGCGAGCGCTCATTCCAGTCCTCCCAGCCGCGCGAGCAGCTCGCCCAGCAGGTTTCGCACCTGCGCCGCCCCGTCCGGCGGAGTCTCGTCCCGCGCGCGGGTGACCGGCGAGAGGTCGATCTGCTCGATCGTCGCGAGCGCGACGCCGCGATCGAGCAGGCGGGCGCAGCGGTCGTGGATCCCGAGCACGAGGTCGAGGAGGGCGACCTGCTTCGTGGGATCGCAGCGCGCGTCGTTGGCGCTCAGGCTGCTCTGCTGGAGCACGCCCTCCCGGAGGATCTTCGCGGTGCGCAGAACGAGTCGCTCCGGCTCGGGCAGCGACCCTGCACCGACGAGCTCCGCGATCGACTCGAGGCGGTCGGCGTCCGCGAGCAGCCGCAGCGCCCGCTCGCGGCGCACTGCCCAGTCGGGGTCGCCGTGCCGTGCCTGCCACGCGCCGACGGGCTCGGCGTCGCGCGACGAGGAGCCCGTCCAGCTGACCGCCGGGTAGTGGCGCGCATAGGCGAGGTCGGTGTCGAGCGTCCACGTGCAGCGGACGAACCGCCGCGTGTGCGCACTCACCGGTTCGGACATGTCGCCGCCGGGCGGGGAGATGGCGCCGAGGATCGTCACCGACCCGTCCGCGCCGCCGAGTGTCCGCGCGCGGGACGAGCGCTCGTAGAACGCCGCGAGCGCCGAGGCGAGGCCGGCCGGATAGCCCTCCTCGGCCGGGAGCTCGCCGGTCCGCGAGGCGACCTCGCGGAGGGCCTCGGCCCAGCGGGAGGTCGAGTCGGCGATCACGACCGACCGGTACCCCATGTCGCGGTAGAACTCCGCCACCGTCGCTCCCGTGTAGATGCTCGCCTCGCGCGCCAGCACCGGCATGTTCGACGTGTTCGCGATCAGGACGGTGCGGTCGAGCAGCGCCCCGCCCGTCCGCGGATCCTGGAGGCTCGACAGCTCGTCGAGCACGTCGGCCATCTCGTTGCCGCGCTCGCCGCAGCCGACGTAGACGATCACGTCGGCGTCGCACCATTTCGCGATCTGCTGGAGCAGGACGGTCTTCCCGGTGCCGAAGCCGCCGGGGACCGCGGCGCTGCTTCCCTCTGCGACCGGGTAGAAGAGGTCGATCGCGCGCTGGCCGGTCGTGAGCGGTCGCGCGCCCCGGCGGCGCTCGGCGACGGGGCGGGGCCGCCGGACGGGCCAGGTCTGGACGAGCGTCAGCTCGGTGCCGCCGACGCGCGCGACCGGCTCCCCGCTGCCGATCTCGCCGGCCTCTGCGATCCAGTCGATCGTCCCCTCGACGCCGGCCGGCACGAGGACACGGAACTCGACCGCCGCGGTCTCGGGGAAGCGGCCGATCGGCATCCCCTACGACGCCTCGGTTCCCGCCTCGACCGCCGGGCTGAACGGCCAGCTGCGGCCCGGGGGCAGCGTGGCGGCGCCCATTCCCGCCGCGATCGTGTCCGGCCCTCCGCTGAGGCGGCGCAGCATCCCGTCGAAGACGCCGCCGATCAGCCCGGGGCCGAGCGTCGCGACGAGCGGGCTGCCCGTGCTGCGGGCGG
>DATFMW010000326.1:0-2775 GCA_035266765.1 Gaiellaceae bacterium
CATCGGCATGGGCCTCGTGATGCCCGTGCTCGTGCTCGCCGTCCAGAACGCGGTCGAGCCGCGCGACCTCGGCACCGCCACCTCGGGCTCGATGTTCTTCCGCTCGATCGGCGGCTCGTTCGGCGTCGCGATCTTCGGCGCGATCTTCTCGAACCGGCTCGGCTACTGGCTGCCGCGCTCGCTGCCCCCGGACGCGAACCTGCACGGCGGCAGCGCCGCGACGCTCCTCCACTCGAGCCCGGCCCGGCTGCATGCGCTCCCGGCCGCCGTCCACACGGGGCTGATCGACGCGTTCTCGAACTCGCTCCACGCCGTCTTCCTCTGGGCGGTCCCCTTCGGTGTGGTGGCGTTCGTCGGCGCGCTCTTCCTGCGCGACGTGCCGCTGCGCGAGCGCCACGACCCGCCGGCCGGCGAGCTCGAAGGGGCCGACTTCGGACTCCAGCCGGGCAAGCCGCGCCCCGCGCCGTAGCGATCGTCTACGGTCCCGGGATGGAGCCGGTGCTCCGGATCGCGGAGGAGCTGGAGCGGCGCGACGAGCGCGTCGCCTCGGCCTTGGGCGACGTCGAGACGCTCGCGAGGGCGGTCGACGAGGCCCGCGCCCAGGCGCAGGCGACGGCGGCGTTCCTCGCCGGGCTGCCGGATGCGCTCGCACGGGCCGGGGAGGAGGAGCGTGCAGCCGGCGAGGCCCGGGCGGCGGCCGCCGGGTCGCTGCGGGCCGCCGAGGCCGAAGAGGCACGAGTGGCAGGGCGCGGCGGCGAGGACGAGCGGCTCGCGGCGGCGCGCGCGTCCCAGCAGGCGCGCGACGCGCTGCGCGAAACGCTGCTACGGCTCGACCGGGCGCGCGAGGAACGGGAGCGGCTCGAGGCGGAGGGCGAGGCGCGCCGGCGTGCGGCGGAGGAGCTCGAACGGTGGGCGCGGACGCTCGCGGGACGGCTCGCCGCGCTGCCGGGAGTCGCCGCGGAGGCCGGGCTCGAGCCGGCGCCGGGACTCGGCGGAGTGCTCGAGTGGGCGTCCCTGGCCCGCGGCGGCCTGCTCGTCGCGGAGGCCGGTCTCGCCCGCGAGCGCGACGCGCTCGTCCGCGAGGCGAGCGAGCTCGTAGCGAGCGTCTCCGGCGACCCGCTCGCCTCGACGAACGTCGCCGGCGTGCGCGCGCGACTCGCCCGTGCGCTGGGCGATGACTAGCGGGTATGCGCTCCCGTACACTGCCGCCGGTGGCACGTCTGGAAGAACCGCCGCTCGACGCGGAGCGGCTCGAATGGGACTCGCCGCTCTTCCTCATGGCGAGGGCTCAGTTCGAGCAGGCGCTGCCGTACGCCGACGTCTCCGCCGACATCGTCGAGCGGCTCAGCTTCCCCGAGCGGGCGATGATCGTCAGCGTCCCGCTCCGCCGCGACGACAGCTCGATCGAGGTCATGCCCGGTTACCGCGTCCAGCACTCGACCGTGCTCGGGCCGACGAAGGGCGGCGTCCGCTACGACCCCGGCGTCTCGCTCGGCGAGTGCGCGGCGCTCGCGACCTGGATGACGTGGAAGTGCGCGCTCCTGCGCCTTCCGTACGGCGGCGCGAAGGGCGGTATCCGCTGCGACCCGCACGCGCTCTCGCTCGGCGAGCTGGAGCGGCTGACGCGCCGGTTCACATCCGAGCTCGTCGAGGTGATCGGCCCGCAGATGGACATCCCCGCCCCGGACATGGCCACGAACGAGCAGGTGATGGCCTGGATGATGGACACGTACTCGACGCTCGTCGGTCATGCCGTGCCGGAGATCGTGACCGGGAAGCCGATCTCGATCGGCGGCTCGGTCTTCCGCCGCGAGGCCACCGGCGCCGGCGTCGTGATGGTGGCGGAGCAGGCGTGCGTCCAGCTCGGGCGCGACCTCGCGGGCCAGCGCTCCGTCGTGCAGGGCTTCGGCAACGTCGGCGGCGTCGCGGCCTCGGAGCTGCACGAGAAGGGCGCGATCGTCGTCGCCGTCTCCGATGTCTCCGGCGGCGTCCACGACGGGAACGGCCTCGACGTCCCCGGGATGCACTCGCACGTCGCCGAGTACGGCTCGCTCGAGGGCTACGACCGCGGCGAGCGCGTCTCGAACGAGCAGCTGCTCGCGCTCGAGTGCGACCTGCTCGTGCTCGCCGCCCGCGAGGACCAGCTCACCGGCGAGAACGCCGGCGCGGTGCAGGCGTCCCTGATCGTCGAGGGCGCGAACGGCCCGACGACGCTCGAGGCGGACGCGATCCTCGCCGAGCGTGGGATCCCCATCGTCCCCGACATCCTCGCGAACGCGGGCGGCGTCACCGTCTCCTACTTCGAGTGGGTGCAGGATCTCGGGCGTCTCTTCTGGACCCGTGACGAGATCCGGGGCCGCCTCGCCGACAAGATGACCGACGCCTTCGACCGCGTGTATGCGGTCGCCGACGACAAGGGCATCACTCTCCGCCAGGCCGCGCTGGTGGCCGCGATCAAGGAAGTCGCGGCCGCACTTGAAGCCCGCGGCATCTACCCGTGAGCGACGAGGTCGTCCGCGACGCGATGGTGCCGGAGCCGACGACGCTCCGTGCCGGCGCGAGCGCGCAGGAGGCGGGCCGCTGCTTCGCCGACGGCCCCGAAATCCGCGCGATCTTCGTCTGCGACGACGACGGCCGGCTGCTCGGCGTCGTCACCCGGAAGACGCTCGTTCGTGGGGTCGTGGCGGCCGGGCTCGACCCGACGGCCGTGCACGTGGCGGACATCGCCGAGCCGCCGAACCACACGCTCGACGCCGACCTCGGGCTCGACACCGC
>DATFMW010000327.1:0-2000 GCA_035266765.1 Gaiellaceae bacterium
TACCGGGTCGTGTGTATCCCACGCGAGCTCGTGCCACGCGTCGGTGAGCTGCCGCTCGTGCTGGTCGATCGCGTCCTCGATCGCGCGCAGCCGCCGCATCCAGTGCGTCGGCCCACCGAGCGCCCGCACCGCCGACTCCGGGTCGGGCCGGAAGTTGCGCAGACGCCGGCGCAACGGCTGCCCTTTCACCGGGCTCGACTCGAGCTCGGCCTCGAGGACGCGCCGCTCCTCGCGGTCGTGTGACGTCTCCGGGCGGATGGCGCCCTGGGACATGATCTCCTTGCGCTCTCTCGGGTTCATCCGCCGCTAGTCTGCCCGATGTATGGCGGAGATCGAGGGCCAGATCAGTGACGAGGAGCTCGACCCGGAGCGCGACGCGCGCCGGCGGCTGGCGCTCGCCCAGATCCGCCAGTACCCCGACGCGGCGCTGCGGATGAAGGCGCGCCCTGTCGAGGAGTTCGACGACCAGCTCGTGAGCCTCGTCGAGCGGATGAAGCTCCTGATGCGTGACGCGAACGGGATCGGGCTCGCCGCGCCCCAGGTCGGCGTCCTCCAGCGCGTATTCGTCTTCCAGGTGGGCGAGGACGAGCTCGTCGCGCTCGCGAACCCGGAGATCGTCGAAGCGTCGAGCGAGACGGAGGTCGACGACGAGGGCTGCCTCTCGATCCAGGGTGTGCACGTGCCGGTCGAGCGGTCGGCACGGGTGACGGTCGCGGGTCGCGACGAGCACGGCGCCGAGGTGCGCTACGAGCTCGAGGAGCCGTACTCGCGCGTCGCCCAGCACGAAAACGACCACCTCGACGGCGTCCTCATCGTCGACCGGACGACGCCCGAGGCGCGGCGCGAGGCGCTCGGCTTCCTGCGCCCACGCACCGTGCTGCAGTAGGGAGTGCCCCGCCCGGCAACGCATGTCCGCACCCGGCCCGCGAGCACGCGGCGCGCTGCGGCGTCCTCAGTCGCGTCCGTAGCTACAGCTACGAACGCTCCCTGCGTCCTTGCATCGCTTGGTGCTCGCGACCCAGGGACTGGACGGCGTCACCGGGCGAGGCACTGATGGCACGGCGGATCGCCGTCGCCGCGACCGCGCCGCTCGGAGCCGACGTGCTCGAGCGGCTCGCCGCGGAGCACGAGGTCGTGCAGCTCCTGACCCGGCCCGACCGGCCGCGCGGCCGCGGACGCAAGGTCGGGGCGTCGCCCGCGAAGGACGCCGCGGAGCGCCTCGGCATCCCGGTGGCGCAGCCGGTGCGTCTCGACGAGAGCGTCGAGCTCGCCGCGGACACGGTCGTCGTCTGCGCCTACGGCGCGCTGATCCCGGTCTCGCTGCTCGAACGGGCGCTCTGGCTCAACGTCCATCCGTCGCTCCTACCGCGCTGGCGCGGCGCCGCCCCGGTCGAGCGGGCGCTGATGGCCGGCGACGCCGAGACCGGAGTCACGATCCATCGCACGATCGAGGAGCTCGACGCGGGACCGGTCGCCGCGCAGCGGGCCTTCCCGCTCGGGCCGGACGACGACGCGGGCGCGGTCTACGCGCGCGCCGGCGAGCTCGCGGCGGAGCTACTCGGCGAGCTGCTCGGGCGGGACGAGATCGAGTTCGTCCCGCAGTCCGACGAGGGCGTCACCTATGCGGAGAAGATCGGCCCCGGCGACCGCGAGCTCGATCTCGCGTGGCAGCCGTCCGAGGTCGTGAACCGTGTCCGGGCGCTCTCACCGCACATCGGCGCGCGTGCGGTCGTGGACGGGCGGCCGCTCCTCGTCTGGCGGGCGCGTGTCGGCGCGGACGGGTCGCTCGACCTCCTCGAGGTGCAGCCGGAAGGCAAGCGCCGCATGCGCTACGAGGACTACGTCCGGGGTCTGCGGTGAGCGGCTCTCGGCTGCGCCCGACCGCGCTCGGGCGCAGCACGCCGCGGCCTGCGTCCGCACGCCGTGCCGCAAAGGCCGCCGTTCGCGAGCAGGAAAGCGAAGCGGTGCGAAGCGAACGGAGCGAGCCGGAGGCTCGCTCC
>DATFMW010000328.1:0-2745 GCA_035266765.1 Gaiellaceae bacterium
CGGTCGGGGGCATCGAAGTTGTGGACGTAGACCCAGTCCGGCGGCGCGGGCCGCTCGGCGGCGACACGGCCGATCAGGTCGAGGACGGTCGTGCGCCGCCCCGAGCCTGCAGGCCCGGCGAGGAAGAGGTTGAAGCCCGCCGTCGCCATCTCGATCCCGGACTCGATCGCGTCGAGCGCACGCGGCTGGCCGATCGTGCCGACGAGCGGCTCCACGTCGGCGGTCGTCTCGAACGGGAGCAGGGCGGGGTCGAGCCGCCGGCGGAGCTCGTCGGGTGCGAGCTCCCGTACGGCCGGGGCGGAGTCGGCGGGCCGGCGCACGCTGCGCTCCTTCAGGGCCATGTGTCCACCCTGTCGCCGGCCGGTCGCCGCATCATCGGTGCCCCTACCGAGCGGGCGTTCGGCTTAGCCGCACCGGCGGCGGGTCCGCGGATCCACCGATGGGAGCGCGCTGCCGCGACGCGATATCTGCAGTGGCGTCGAGCACGGATCGGCGGCGACGAACGCTGTTCGGAGGTCATGCGATGAAGGCTCTCGTGATCGTCGACATGCTCGAGGACTTCGTGCGTGGCGCGCTCGCGAACCCGCGCGCGGAGGAGATCGTTCCGTCGCTTCGTGCGCTGCTCGTGCACGCGCGCGCGGACGGCTGGGTGATCGTCTACTCGAACGACGCGCACGAGCCCGGCGACCCGGAGCTGCGGATCTGGGGCGAGCACGCGCTCGCCGGCACTGCCGGCGCCGAGGTGATCCCGGAGCTCGAGCCGGAGCCGAGCCTGCGCGAGTTCGTCTCGCCGAAGCGCGCCTACGGTGCCTTCGACGGCACGGGGCTGGACGCGCGGCTTCGCGCCCTCGACGTCGACGAGGTCGTCCTCGCCGGCCAGCACACGCACATCTGCGTCCGCCACTCCGCCTACGGAGCCCTGATCCGGGGCTTCGCGATCACGGTGCCGCGCGACGCCGTCTGCGCGTTCGCGGGCGTCGACGAGGACGAGGCGCTCGACTACCTGCGCGCCGTCTACGGGGCGCGGATCACGAGCGTGGCCGAGCTCGCCGGGCATCCGGTGGCCGCGACCCGCCGCACGGTGCGACCGCTGGGCGCCGGCTACGAGACGGACGGCGTCCTCGAGCACGAGCCGTAGCGCCCGCGCCGGCCGGGCCGGGTCAGCCGCCCGGAAGGCGCGAGATCGCCGTCGCCACGAGCTTCTTGGCGACCGCGAAGCGCGACGAGTCCTGCAGTATCTGCACGTACGGCGTCGAGAGCGAGACGACGCGTCCGCCCGAGCGCGCCGCGAGGGTCGCCATCCCGGCCCGGAGCCCCTTCGAGGCGTCGGCCTTCTGGAACGCGGCTGCGGCCTCGTCGCCGAGCCCGGCGACCGAGACGATCGTGTAGGCGTTGTTGCCGACGTTCAGGTTGGCGAGCTCCTGCTTCATCGAGGTGCCCGGGGCCGTGGTGACCTCGAGCTGCACGGCGGGTATCCCCTGGGCGTCCGGCCAGTTGCAGATCTGGGTCCCGGCGATCGTCTGCAGCTTCCCGTGTCCGAGGCCTGGCTCGAGCTTTGCCACGTCGGCCGCGGTCAGCAGCGAGCAGGGGTTGGCGGCTGCCGTCTGCGCCGAGGTCGTCGCGGCGGCGGCGGTCGTGGCCACGGCGGCCGCCGTCGTGGTCGGCGCAGCGGTGGTCGACGGCTTGCTCGAGCCGCCTCCGCCGCAGCCGGCAAGGGCCGCGACGACGATCAGGGGAACAGCGAGTGCAGCTGTCTGCGGGCCGGACGTCCTCATTGGTCTCTAACTCCTCTGGAGCGCGTAGGACGGAACACGATCGACCGCAGGCCACGATCCTTGCACACCGGGAGCGCGGGGGCGCACTCTGCAGACGGGTTCAGTCCGAGGTCGTTGCCCCCGTGAAGACGGTCTCGGACTCATGGGCGGCGTCGAGGGCCTCCTGCAGCTGGCCCTGCGTGGAGCCGAGCGTCCTGAGCCAGCGCTGGCCGCCGAACGTGAAGCCGATCCAGTAGCCGAGCTCCACGAGCTCGGGCTCGCTGAACTCCGCCGTCAGCCCCTCCCACATGGCGTCGTCGGCCAGAGCGGGGTCCCACATGATCGCGTCGGCGTAGCGGAGGGCGAGCTTCTGGCGGGGCGTGTAGCGGTCGGAGGCCTCGTAGTTCAGAAGCTCGTCGAGCTGGGGCTTGTCGGCGCGGATGTCGCGGGCGATGCCCTGACCCGAGCAGTACGTGCACTCGCCCGAGAGGGCGATGTACGCGCGGAGCAGCTCCTTGAGGTCGAAGTCGAGGACTCCCTCGTGGTAGAGCCACTGCCGGCTCATCGTGAACGAGCGCATCACACCGGGCACATGGGCGCGGATCGACTGGAACTCCGGTCCCGGCTTTCCCTTGGCGATCGCCTTCTCGAGCCAGCCGCGACACTCGGCGTCGTCGATCCGGGAGGGGAGCTTGAAGCTGATCCTGGCCATGCGGATGTCCTTTCGTCGGCGGCGCGCGGCGGCGGCTCGTGGTCGCGGCAAACGATTGTACCCCTGTCTTCGGCATGTCTTCTCCGGACACGTCCGAAGCGGCCAGTACGTTCCCTCGCCAATGCGTCTCATCGTCGCCCGCTGCGATGTCCGGTACACGGGCCGCCTGGATGCGCTGCTGCCCGAGGCGGTGCGGCTCCTGATCCTGAAGGGGGACGGGTCGGTGCTCGTCCACGACGATGCGGGCGGCTACAAGCCCCTGAACTGGATGACGGCGCC
>DATFMW010000329.1:0-3102 GCA_035266765.1 Gaiellaceae bacterium
GCGATGTCGACCGAGGCGATGATCGGCGGCTCGCCGGCCTCGGGGATCGACTCGTCCTCGAAGTAGAGCTCGAGCGCCTCGCGGAGATTGGCGAGCGCGGTCTCGACCGTCTCGCCCTGGCTCGTGACCTCGACTTCGAGACAGCGCGCGACATACCACGGAGATTCGTGAGTGACTGCCGCTGTGAAGCGCATGGAGAGAACTCAGACCAGGGTCGGGCCGCGTACCGGGGCGGCTCCGCTCAGCCCCAGAAGATCCCGGTCGGGTCGGCGTCGATCTCCGCCAGCAGCGCGGCGGCGTCTCGGCTCGGACGGATGCGCGGGTGGGCGTGCCAGCTCTCGTTGCGGTCGCCGTAGTGCAGAGACCAGGTCGCTGCGTCCGGACCTCGCCGCCAGCGGCAGCTAGCACCGAAACGATCGCCTCGCCGACCTCTCCGGGGCACCGCCGGCCGTCGGGCCACCCGAGTCGCGGACGCGCATTGTGCACCGCTCTTGGTCCGAGCGTTGTTCCGTGAGAAACTGGAGGAGGTCGGTGCAGGACGTGTTTGAAAGTCCTCCACTCAGGCCCACTCCAGCGAGCCGCCACGGGCGGCTCGCTGTCGTTTTCTTCCCGCTTCGCGCGGGGGCGAGCCGGCGGAGCCGACTCGCGCTCAGGTGCCCGGCGGCTCGAGCCGAGCCCGCCAGGTCGGTCGCGGCGACCGGGCAGGGCGACCGGCGGCTGCTCGCTGCTACGGGGGGTCGGCGAGGCGGAGGAGGGCGGTCGCGGCGGCGGCGAGGTCGAGCCGGTCGTCGACGACCGCGTGGAGAAAGAGGCCGTCGAGAGCAGCTGCGAGGGCGGCGGCGGTTGCCGCCGCGTCGTGGACGCCTTCTCGGGCGAGAACAGCGGCGAGCTGGTTGCGGAAGTCGGAGATCAGTGCGGCGAGAGCGGCGCGGAGCTGCGGGTCGCGCCCGGCCTGGAGCATCGTCTCGAAGAGAAGGAGCGTGAGCTCGGGACTGTCGCGAAAGGAGTCGGCGAGCGCGACGATCCGCTCGAGCGCGCCACGGGCGCTCGTGGCGTGGTCCAGCGCGTCGCCGAGCGGTGCGAGCACGTCGGTGGTCGCGTTCAGGGCGGCCTCGCGCACGAGCTCGTCCTTCGAGCGCCAGTGGTAGCTGACGATGCCCTGGGTGACGCCGGCGCGGGCGGCGATCTCGCGGGTGCTGAAGCCGGACCAGCCGTCCCGGGCGATCAGCTCCGCGGTCGCCCGGAGGATCTTGGCGCGGGTGGTGCGGCCTCGCTCCCGACTCGTGCTCACGCTCCTAGTTTGTCATATGACCAGGGCGAGTGATAAGTTCGGTGCTCGATGCAGCAGAGGCGGAGGCAGGCGAGCGCGTGACGGCGGCGGTGGAGACGTTCGCGTTGACGAAGACCTACGGGGCGACGCGGGCGCTGGTCGAGCTCGGTGTGCGGGTCGAGCAGGGGCAGGTGTTCGGGTTCCTCGGGCCCAACGGGGCGGGGAAGACGACGACGATCCGGATGCTGCTCGGCCTGCAGCGGCCGACGAGCGGCCGGGCGGCGGTGCTCGGGCTCGACGCGCAACGTGAGCAGGTCGAGATTCACCGCCGTGTCGGCTACCTGCCGGGGGAGCTTGCGCTCTATCCGCGCCTGAGCGGCCGGCAGCACATCGACTGGTTCGCGCATGCCAGAGGCGACCACGACCTGTCGCTCGCCGGCGAGCTGAGCGAGCGATTCCAGGTGGTGCTCGATCGTCCGGCACGGGAGCTGTCGAAGGGGAATCGGCAGAAGGTGGGGTTGGTCCTGGCGTTCATGCAGCGGCCGGAGCTCTTGATCCTGGACGAACCGACCTCGGGACTGGACCCGCTGATGCAGGACGAGTTCGAGCGGCTGGTGCGCGAGACGGTCGCCGAGGGCCGAACGGTGTTCCTGTCCTCGCACGAGCTGGACGAGGTGCAGCGACTGGCCGACCGGGTCGCGATCATCAGGTCGGGCCGCCTGGTCGCGAGCGACACGGTCGAGAGCCTGCGCCAGAGCGCGCCCCTCCGGGTGGAGGTGCGCTTCCGGGAGGCGGTCGACCCGCTGCCGTTCGCGAACATGAAGGGGGTGACCGTGACCTCCCGCGACGGCGATCGCCTCGCCCTGCAGGTGACGGGGGCCATCGCGCCGCTGCTGAGGGCGATCGCCGAGCACGACCCGGTTGACGTCCTCTCCCGGCACGCCGACCTGGACGAGCTGTTCCTCGAGCTCTACCGGGAGCCGCAGCCGCCGGAGGCGTCCCGTGCGGACTGAGATCGCCCGCCTGGACGTCTCGCTTCGGCGGCGCAGCCTCATCGGCTACTCGCTCGGGATGGCCGTGTACACGCTGGTGGTGGTCGCGCTCTATCCCGCCTTCAAGGACTCGACCTCGCTCGACAAGCTGATCAAGAGCGACTCCACGATCTCGGCGCTCTTCGGCGTCACCGGCACGATCTCGTCGCCGGGCGGCTGGCTGAATGGCAACATCTACGCGAACTTCCTCCCGCTCCTGATGCTGCTGCTGACGATCGGCTACGGCGCAGCCTCGCTCGCAGGGCAGGACGAGGACGGGACACTCTGCCTCATCGCGACGCTCCCGATCCGCCGAGCCACCGTCGTCCTCGAGAAGGCCGCGGCGATGGCGCTGCAAGCCGCCGTCCTCGCCGTCGCGGTCGCCCTCTGCGTGCTCGTCGGACGCTCCTTCGACCTCACCGTCACCGTCGCCAACGTGGCCTCGATCTCCGCGACCACGCTCCTGCTCGGCCTCGACTTCGGCCTGATCGCGATGGCGATCGGCGCCTACACCGGCAGCCGGGCGACCGCGCTCGGCGCCGGAACGACCCTCGCCGCCGCCTCCTACCTGATCGGCTCGCTCGCACCCGTCGTCTCCTGGCTCCATCCCGCCCGATACGCCTCGCTCTTCTACTGGTCGGTCGGAAACGACCAGATCACCCGGGGCGCCGGCCTCCTGGACTACGCCGTCCTCGTCGCCGTCGCACTCTGCGGGCTGATCGCCGCGACGACCGCCTTCCGGCGGCTCGACCTGCACTAGTGCGGCCTCTCGTAGCGTTCGACCGGAAACGCGGATCGTTG
>DATFMW010000330.1:0-4141 GCA_035266765.1 Gaiellaceae bacterium
GGCGCTGCGATAGGCGCACGGCTGCGACAGTGGCCCGTGCAGGAAGGAGATGACGGGGTAGCCGCGCTTCGTCGTCGACGAGTGCCGACGCGACCTGCCCCGGGTCGGGATCGCAGCGCTCGTCGCCGAGGCGTACCTTCCGTTCATGGGGAAGACGGCCGAGTGACCGGCACGCTCGCCGGCGGGCTTCTGCTCGGGCTCGCCTCGGCGGGCGCACTCGGCGGCGGCTTCGCGCTCCAGCACCGCGGCGCGGTCGCGCTGCCGCCGCTGTCGCTCCGCCGGCCGCTGCGCTCGCTCGGGTCACTCTTCCGCGCCCCGCTCTGGCTCGGCGGGAGCGTGCTCGGGCTGTCCGGCTGGGCCGCCTACATCGTGGCGCTGCGGCTCGCGCCGCTCTCACTCGTCCAGGCGGCGTCGGCCGGCGGGATCGTCGTCCTTGCGCTCGCCGGTGGCCGCCCGTCCCGCCGTGAGCGGGTCGGCGTCGTGGCTGCGCTCGCCGGGCTCGCGTTCCTCGGGCTCTCCCTCGCCGGCGAGAGCGGAGCGGGTGGGGCCGCGCCCGCGCGCGAGATCGTCCTCTGGCTCGCCGGCTCGGCGCTCGCGGCCGCCGTCGTCGCGGGACCGGGTGCTGCACGGATCGCGCCCGGAGCGGGGCTCGGCGTCGCCGCGGGCATCCTCTACGCGGCAGGGGACGTCGCGACGAAGGAGGCCGTCGCCGGCGGTACCCATCTCTTCTTCGTGCCGGCCGTTCTCGCCGCGAGCGGGCTCGGATTCGTCGCGCTCCAGCTCGCCTTCCAGCGGGGCGGCCGCCTCGCGACGGCCGGGCTCGCCACGCTGTGGACGAACGCGCTCCCGATCGTCGCCGGAACCGTCGTCTTCGCGGAGCCGTTCCCGGCCGGGCCGGCCGGCGTCGCCCGCGTCGCCTCGTTCTGTCTCGTCCTCGCCGCCGGGACGCTGCTCGCACGCACGGAGGGGCCGGCCGCGGCTGCTCCCGTGCCGGTCGCCTAGACGCCTACTGTGAGACAGCCCGTGCGGCTCCGGATGCCATCCGCGACGCGGTGCGATGCTTTGCCCCGGCGATCGTTCCGCACTGCGGTTTGACGCCCCCGTCGCCGGGCCCGTATCCTTAGCGACTCGACTGATTGACTGATCAGTCAATCGAAAACGCGAGCACAGGAGCCGGGGAGCCATGGCCATGACCGAGCAGGGCACCGCTGCAGGCGTGTCGTTTGCGCTGACCGACGAGCAAAAGGCGCTGCGCGACCTTGCGCGCGAGTTCGCCGACAAGGAGATCCGCCCCGTCGAGGCCCCCTACGACGAGAAGATGCAGCACCCGGCCGACGTGATCGCGAAGGCGCACGAGGTCGGCCTCATGAACCTGCACATCCCGGAGGAGTACGGAGGTCTCGGCCTCTCGACCTTCGACGGCCTGCTCGTCGGCGAGGAGCTCTACCGCGGCTGCTCTGGCATCGGCACCTCGATCACCGCGAACGGCCTCGGCGCCGGCCCGGTCATCCTCTTCGGCTCCGAGGAGCAGAAGACGACGTGGCTGCCGCCGCTCGTGGAGTCACCGATCCTCTGCTCGTTCGGCCTCTCCGAAGCGGGCGCCGGCTCCGACGTCGCCGCGCTCTCGACGACGGCCGTCCGCGAGGGCGACGAGTACGTTCTCAGCGGCTCGAAGACGTTCATCACGAACGCCGGCTACGCGACGTGGTCGGTCGTGTTCGCGAAGACCGACCCGAAGGGCGGCCACAAGGGTATGTCCGCGTTCATCGTCCCGATGGACGCGCCCGGCGTAACGATCGAGTCGCACCTGAACAAGATGGGGCAGCGCGCGACCGACACCTCCGCGTTCGCGCTCCAGGACGTCCGCGTCCCAGTCGCCAACCGGATCGGCGAGGAGGGCGACGGCTTCAAGATCGCGATGGCGACGCTCGACGTCACCCGCCCCGGTACCGCCATCGGCGCCGTCGGCGTCGCCCAGGCGGCGTACGAGCACGCGGTCGGCTACGCGAAGGAGCGCGTCACCTTCGACATGCCGATCGCGATGCACCAGGGCGTCAACTTCATGATCGCCGACATGGCGACCGAGATCGAGGCGGCGCGCCTGCTGACGTGGCAGGCCGGCTGGATGCTCGACCAGGGCTATGGCCGCAAGGCGACGCTGTACTCGTCGTTCGCGAAGCGCTTCGCCGCCGACACGGCGATGAAGGTGGCGACCGACGCCGTCCAGGTCTTCGGCGGCTACGGGTACATGAAGGAGTACCCGGTCGAGAAGCTCATGCGCGACGCAAAGCTGTTCCAGATCTACGAGGGCACCTCGCAGATCCAGCGGCTCGTGATCGCGAAGGAGATCTTCCTGCCGAAGGACTAGGGTCACGGCATGGCACTCGAGATCGATCTGAGCGGGCGCGTCGCGCTCGTCACCGGCGGCTCGCGCGGCCTCGGGCGGGCGGATGCGCTCACACTCGCGCGCGCCGGCGCGGACGTCGTCGTCGCCGACCTGCTCGTCGAGTCGGAGCTCTCCGAGGACACCGACCGCTACGGCGTGCTCGCCACGGTCGCCCGCCAGCAGGGGCTCGTCCACACCGAGGAGACGGTCGCCGAGATCCGCGGCCTCGGCCGGCGGGCGCTCGCGGTGCGCTGCGACGTCACCGACCGAGCGCAGGTCGACGCCGCCGTGGCACGCGCGGTCTCCGAGCTCGGCGCCGTCGACATCCTCGTCAACAACGCGGGCACGCTCGACCACGTGGCCCAGTTTCACGACCAGTCGCCCGAGCTGTGGGAGCGCGATCTGCGCGTCAACCTCACCGGCGCGTTCAACTGCGCGCAGGCGGTGTGGCCGCACCTGAAGGAGCGCGGCTGGGGACGGATCGTGAACATGGCCTCCGTCGCGGGGACGCTCGGCGGCTTCGGGCAGGCCAGCTACTCGACGACGAAGGCCGGCCTGCTCGGGCTGACGAAGACGCTCGCCATGGAGGGCGGCCGCCACGGCATCACCTGCAACGCGATCGTGCCGGGCGTGATCGGCAGCGAGGCGTACCACATGGCGAACGCGGCCATGAACGAGCGGATCGTCGCGCGGACCGCGCTGAAGCGGCACGGCGAGCCGCAGGAGATCGCGAACGCGATCGCGTTCCTCTGCTCCGACCTCGCCTCCTACATCACCGGAGCCGAGATCAACGTCTCCGGCGGTGTGGAGCTGTTTGTCTTCTGATGAGCGAGCCGCCGTCGGCGGCTCGCTCTGTTCCCTTCGCACCGCTTCGCTTTCCTGCTCGGGAACGGCGTCCAGCGTGGACGGCTGCTCTGCGGCGGGGCGGCGGTGAGCGCGCCCGCGCAGGTCGGGCGCGCCGTAGGATCGGTTCTCGGATGGATCTGGCACCGCTCGAAGAGCAGCGCTTCCCCCGGTTTGCCGAGCTGTTCGCGGCGTTCATGCCGCCGAGGGCGAACGAGGTCTACGCCGAGCTTGGCTTCACGCCCGAGGAGGCGGCGCGGCTGCCGCACGAGGTCGGCGATCTGCGTCAGGTCTCCGAGGGCGGGAGCGTCGCCGGGTACGTGTGGACCGAGCTGCGTGAGCGGACGCTGCACGTTCATGCGCTGCTGCTCGAGGATGAGTGCCGCGGGCACGGGCTCGGCGGGCGCGTCCTCGCCGCGCTCAAGGACGAGCTGCGCGGCCGGATCGATGAGGTCGAGCTCGGCGTCCTCCCGGACAACGAGCGCGCACTCGCCCTCTACGAGAAGGCGGGCTTCGAGCAGGTCGGCGAGCGGCTCGGCTTCCTGATCATGCGCAAGCGGCTGCCGGCATGAACGGCGCCCAGAGTGCCAGGCACGAACGTGACGAGTGCATCACGGACGGCTCAACCATGCGGGGGTCGTGTCACGAGAGCGTCACGGGCCGGGGGTTCGGTGCCAGGCACCTTCTTCACGAGAGCGTCACGACGGAGCCGGAGGCATGAGCGACGGCATCTCGTTCGCGCTCACCGGCGAGCAACGCGAGCTCCGCTCGCTCGCGCACGAGTTCGCCGAGCGGGAGCTGCGGCCGGTCGCCGCCGAATGGGACGAGCGGGAGGACTTCCCGCCCGAGCTCCTCGGCAAGGCGGCCCGGCTCGGGCTCACCTCGTACGCGATCCCGAGCGAGTACGGCGGC
>DATFMW010000331.1:0-7579 GCA_035266765.1 Gaiellaceae bacterium
CTTGCGCGCCTCCGGGTCGGACGTGGCCCGGTTCTTGCTCTCCACCTGTGCCATCGGATCAGCCTCCTCGAAAAGACGCGAAAAGCCCCGGACACCGACGAACGTCGGCGGCCGAGGCTGCGTCGCCTCAGCGACCTGACCAGCATACATCGCTCCGGAGCTACATTCGCTTCATGGCCGAGGCAGCGCTCGCCCGGATCGCGTCCGCCGTCTCGCGCCGGCGGCGTGCCGTAATCGCGATCTGGCTCGCGCTGCTCGCGGGCGGCGCCTGGTTCTCGCTCCACCAGAGCGACCACCTCTCCGGCGGCGGCTGGGAGGTACCGGGCAGCGCCTCGCTGCGGGTCGCCGGGATGCTCGACACGTTCCCGGGCGTCACGCCGCCGACGTTCACGCTGCTCGTCACCGGCTCGACACCCTCGGCGGTGCGGCTGCGGCTCGGCGAGATCGCGCCGACCCTCCGCGGCGATCCGCGGCTGCGTCCCGGCGAGCCCCGCCTTGCGGACGGCGGCCGCGCGGCCTTCGTGCCCGTCGGCTACACGGGCGCCACCTCGAACTCGATCGACGAGGCCACGCGGCTCCGCACCGCCCTCGTGCAGACGAGCCCGTCCGTGCAGACACGCGTGCTCGGCGAACCGGCGATCTGGTCGAACTTCCAGACCGTCTCCAAGCAGCAGCTCGCCCGCGGCGAGGAGATCGGCTTCCCGCTGATCCTGCTCATCCTGCTCGCCGCGTTCGGCACCGTCGCCGCCGCGGTCGCGCCGCTCGCGCTCGGCTTCGTCGCCGTCTTCCTCACCGGCGCCGTCATCTACGGCCTCTCGCGATCGTTCGAGGTCTCCGTCTACGTCACGAACATGGCCTCGATGATCGGGATCGGCGTCGCCGTCGACTACTCCCTGTTCATCGTCAGCCGCTTCCGCAGCGAGCTCCGTGAGGGTGCCTCCTCCGAGCGCGCCCTCCGCCGGGCGCTCGCGAGCTCGGGCACGGCGGTCGTCTTCAGCGGCGCCACGGTTGCGGTCGCGCTCGCCGGGCTCTTCGCGATCGACGTGAACGGGATCCGCTCGATGGCGGTCGGCGCGATCGTCGTCGTCTGCATCGCCGTGCTCGCCTCGACGACGCTCCTGCCGGCGCTGCTCGCGGTCGTGGGCGGAGGCGTCGACCGCTTCCGGCTGCGGCTGCCCTGGCGGACCGGTGAGGAGGGGACAGCGCGGTTCTGGACCGCCTGGGCGCGCACCGTGATGCGCCATCCCGTCGTTGCGCTCGTCGCCGGGGTCGCCGTCATGCTCGCGCTCTCCTCGCCGCTCCTCGGGATGACGACGTTCAACCGCGGCCTCGACGAGCTGCCGCGCAGCTCCGAGGTGCGCGCCGCGACCGAGCGCGCGATGCAGATCGTCGGGCCCGGCTACGGCTCCCCCGTGCACGTGATCGTGCCCGGCCCTGCGGAGGCGCTCGCGCAGCGACTCGCGACGATCCCGGGCGTCGTCTCGGTGACGCCGCCGGTGCCGAGCAAGGATGGCCGCCACTCGCTCGTCGACGCACGGCTCGCGGTGCAGCCCGAGTCGTCGCCGGCGCGGCAGATCGTCCGTCGCATCGAAGCGATCGCCGGGCCGGACGCGCTCGTCGGCGGCTCCACGGTGTTCGACCTCGACGTCGAGCACGCGATCTTCGGCGGCCTCTGGAAGATGCTGGCCTTCATCCTCGCCGCCTCGTACGTCGTGCTCGCGCTCCTGCTCCGGAGCGTCGTCCTGCCGCTCAAGGCGGTGCTGATGAACCTGCTCAGCGTCGGCGCCGCCTACGGCGTGCTCGTCGCGATCTTCCAGTGGGGCTGGCTCGACTGGCTCGGGTACAGCTCGCCCGGCTACGTGACCACGATCGTCCCCGCGCTCGTCCTCGCGGTCACGTTCGGGCTCTCGATGGACTACGAGGTCTTCCTCCTGACGCGGATCCGCGAGCGCTGGCTCGAGCACGGCGACAACGAGCGCGCCGTCGCGGAGGGGCTCGTCCGTTCGGCGCGGATCATCACGAGCGCCGCCGCGGTGATGGTGGCCGTCTTCGGTGCGTTCTCGGTCGCCGGGGCGCCGGCGCTGAAGGAGCTCGGCGTCGGGCTCGGCGCGGCGATCTTCCTCGACGCGACCCTCGTCCGGCTCGTGATCGTCCCTGCCGCCATGCGTCTGCTCGGTTCGTGGAACTGGTACTGGCCCGGCCGAGCCGCCTGAGGCGGCTCGGCCTGTTCGCTTCGCACCGCTTCGCTTTCCTGCTCGCGAACGGCGTCCGGTGCGGGTTGCCGCCCGGACGCATGCCGCCGTGAGCCGCGCCCGTCGCGGCGGGCGCGGCCAAGAGCAAGAGCAAGGGCTGACCGGCTACGGTTCGGGCCGATGCGGGTGCTCGTTTCCGGCGGTGCGGGGTTCATCGGCTCCCACTTCGTCAAGCGGCTGCTCGCCGCCGGCGAGGACGTCGTCGTCCTCGACAAGCTCACGTACTCCGGCAACCGCGCGAACCTGCCCGGCGGCGTCGAGCTCCACGTGGGCGACATCGCCGAGCCGGCCGACGTTGCCCGCGCCGCGCGCGGCTGCGAGGCGATCGTCAACTTCGCGGCCGAGACGCACGTCGACCGGTCGATCCTCCAGGCGGAGGACTTCGGCCGCGCCGAGTTCCGCGGCACCCAGGTGCTGCTCGAGCACCTGCGCGAGACCGGCATCCGGCTCGTTCAGGTCTCGACCGACGAGGTCTACGGCGACCTCGAGGCCGGCGGCTCCTCGAGCGAGACCGACGCGCTGCGCCCCTCGAGCCCGTACAGCGCCGCGAAGGCGGCCGGCGACCTGCTCGTCTCCGCCTACGCGCGCACGTTCGGCGTCAACGCATCGGTCACGCGCGGCTCGAACACGTACGGGCCGAACCAGTACCCGGAGAAGTTCATCCCGCTCTTCGCGACGAACGCGCTCGACGGCGAGCCGCTGCCGCTCTACGGCGACGGCCGCCAGGTGCGCGACTGGCTCCACGTCTCCGACCACTGCGCCGGGATCGAGCTCGTCCTGCGCGAGGGCGTAGCCGGCGAGGTCTACAACGTCGGCGGCGGCGACGAGCGCGAGAACATCGAGGTCGCCGAGCGGATCGTCGAGCTCGCCGGGGCCGACCGCTCGCTCCTGCGCAGTGTCCCCGACCGGCCCGGCCACGACCGCCGCTACTCGCTCGAGACGGCGAAGCTGCGCGGCCTCGGCTGGGCGCCCGCGGTCTCGTTCGCGGACGGCCTGCGCGAGACGGTCGACTGGTACGGCACCAACCGCGCCTGGTGGGAGCCGATCAAGTCCGGCGAGTACCGCGCCTACTACGAGCGCCAGTACGCCGACCGGCTCGCCGGCTCGACAGAGATCTAGAGGCCTCTCGCCGCACGGCCGGGCGAAGAATGACTTTCGCCCTTCGGCGCGAAGGTCCGCATGCCGATATCCGTTGCTGCGTGACTCCGCTCCGCGGGCGTCCCTCGGAGCGGGTAGACGCGTCTTCGACCATGCCTCGCCGTCTTCTCGTTCCGGCCGTCCTCGCCGCCCTCATCGGAGCCACCGCCGCGTCCGCGGCGAACTCGGCTCCGGCCCAGACCGCGCAGCCGGTCGCCGCCGCCGCGCGCTACACGGCACCCGCCGGCTCGGGCGCGCTCTTCCTCTTCTCCGGTCACGGCTGGGGGCACGGCGTCGGCATGAGCCAGTGGGGCGCCTACGGCTTCGCCCAGCACGGCGCGACCTACGACCAGATCCTCGCCCACTACTACCCGGGGACGACGCTCGGGCAGGCGCCCCTCGACACCGTCCGCGTCCTGCTCGCCGAGCGCAAGAAGCGACTCGCGGTCTCCTCCGACGTGCCGTTCACCGTCGTCGACGGGACGGGCGCCTCGCACACGCTCGCCGCCGGCAGGGTCGTGTTCGGGGCCGACCTCTCGCTGCCGGTCGACGGGCAGCCCGCGCCCGTTCCGCTGGCACCGCCGCTCACCTTCCAGCCCGGTGACGGCGCACCCCTGAAGCTCGGCCGGCTGTACCGCGGCCAGATCCTCGTCGACGTCGTCGACGGCCGCCTCCGTGCGGTGAACGTCGTCTCGCTCGAGGACTACCTCGACGGGGTCGTCCCGGCCGAGATGCCGCCGTCCTGGCTGCCGGAGGCACTGAAGGCGCAGGCGGTCGCGGCCCGCTCCTACGCGATGGCGACCAGGCAGGTCGCGGCTCCCTTCGACCTCTACGGCGACACGCGCAGCCAGCTCTACCTCGGCGCCAGTCACGAGTCGCCGGCCGCGACGGCAGCCGTGCAGGCGACCCAGGGCCAGGTGCTGATGTACGGAGGAGCGGTCGCTATGACGTACTTCTACTCGAGCTCCGGCGGACAGACCGAGTCGAGCACGGACGTCTGGGGCGGCGACCCGCAGCCGTACCTCGTCTCCGTCGACGACCCGTACGACACGATCTCGCCGTACCACGACTGGGGGCCCGTACCCGTGACGGCCGTGAAGATCGCGCGGGCGCTGAAGGTGCCCGGGACGATCATGGACGTGACGACGACGTCGAACGGCGTCGGACGGGTTGCGACGCTCGACGTGCTCGCGCAGCGGCGGACCGACCCGGCACCGGTGGCCGACCCGGTACAGGCGACGCTCGCGCGTATCAAGCTCGGCCTCCGCTCGACGTGGTTCGACGTCGGCGTGCTCTCGCTCACGCGACCCGCTCCCGTGGCGCCGGTCGTCTACGGCTCGACCGTCCGGCTCGCCGGCCTCGTCCGCGGCGTCGACGGAGTCTCGCTCGAGGAGCGCACGTCGAGAAGCCCGTGGGCGACGGTTGCCCAGATCGCTCCCGGCCCCGACGGGACCCTCCAGCTCACCGAGCAGCCGACGATCACGACCGACTACCGGCTCGCGACCCCCACCGCGGCCGCCGCGTACGTGCGCGTCCGCGTGACGCCGAGCGTGACGCTCACCGCGCCGCAGACCGCCACGACGGTCGCCGGCACCGAGCAGCCCGTCCTGTCGGGCGCGCCCGTCCTCGTGCAGCAGCAGAGCCCCGACGGCTCGCCCGCGTGGACGACGGTCGCCCGCGGCACCGTCGACGCCGCCGGCGCGTTCTCGGTGCCGGTCCAGCTCGCCCCGGGCACGGTCCGGGCCGTCGTCGCTCCCGGCCAGGGATATTGGCCGGGTGCGTCGGCTGCGGTTACCGTGCCTGGTTGATGAAGATCGCAATCGTGGGGACGGTCGCTGCGGCACTCGTCGCCGCGGTCCCTGCGGCGGCGTTCACGCCGGCCGATCCGCTCTTCACGAGGCAGTGGTACCTGACTGAGGATCACGCCTTCGACGCCTGGCCGACGCCGCCGGGCGTGCTCGCGCCCGTCAAGGTCGGCATCGTCGACTCCGGCATCGACGGCTCGCTCCCCGCCTTCGCCGGGCAGATCGCTGCGGCCCGCAGCTTTGTCGGCGGCGACCCGCTCGTCGACACGGAGGGGCACGGGACCCTCGTCGCCGGCGAGATCGCCGCAAAGCTCGACACCGTCGGAATCGTCGGTCTCGCCTACAGTGCGCAGCTCGTGGTCGCGAAGGTCGTCCGCGCCGACGGGTCGATCCCGATCCAGGCGGAAGCGGACGCGATCCGCTGGGTGGCCGACCAGGGCGCGAAGGTGATCAACCTCAGCCTTGGCGGCGCCCGCGACCCGGGTCACCCCGGGCGCGACTACTACTCGCAGGCCGAGGCGGACGCGGTCGCCTACGCGTACTCGAAGGGGGCCGTCATCGTCGCGGCCGTCGGCAACTCCGACGAGGCGTACGCGACGCCGTGGCCGTACGCGAGCTACCCGGCGGCGCTGCCGCACGTGATCGGCGTCAGCGCGCTCACCCGCACGGGCGGCGTGCCCGACTTCTCCGACCGCGACCCGATCTTCAACGACCTCGCCGCTCCCGGCAGCGACATCTTCTCGACCTTCCCGCTCGCGCTCACGAAGCTGCGGCCGACGTGCCAGCTTCAGGGCACCACCGCCTGCGCCGGCAACGAGTACCGGCACGCCGAGGGGACCTCGTTCGCGGCTCCGCAGGTGGCCGCGGCCGCCGCCGTGCTGCTCGCGGTGCGTCCCGACCTGACGAACAACCAGGTTGGGACGCTGCTCGAGCGCTCGGCGGACGACGTGAACGCGGCCACCGGCTGCCGCCAGTGCCCGCTCGGCCGCGACCGGTTCAGCGGCTGGGGCAGCCTCGACGTGGCGAAGGCGGTCGAGGTCCTGCTCGCCGGTGGCCCGCTTCCGGCTCCGGACCGCTACGAGACGAACGACGAGGCCGGCAGCAGGGCGTACACGCTCTGGGGCAAGACACGGACGATCACCGCGACGCTCGACTTCTACGACGACCCGGTCGACGTCTACCGCGTCTCGCTCGGCAAGGGCGAACGGCTCGTGGCGCGGGTCAACGCCGGCTGGACGGGCGCAAACGTCGGCCTGGAGCTCTGGCAGCCGGGCACGCAACGCATCGAGGAGACGGCAGCGAACACGCACTTCCGGGTCGCCCAGTCGGTCGCACCGGGCGCCGTCCAGCGGCTCGTCTACCGCGCGACCGAGCACGGCTGGTTCTACGTCGAGGCGAAGGTCGACTCGCCCGGCTCGGGCCCCTACACGCTTTCGCTCATCAAGAAGCCGCCGCCGAAGCCCAGGAAGAAGCCCCTGAAGCCCGCCCCGCCGCCGATCCCGACGCCGTAGGCGCCGCTACTGGTTCTCGAGCAACTCGTCCTCGGCGACCTGGCGGACGACGCGCGCCGGGTTGCCGACGACGAGCATCCGTGCCGGGACGTCCTTCGTCACGACCGCACCCGCGCCGACGAAGGCCTCCTCGCCGATCTCGACGGCGGGGCAGAGGATCGCGCCGCCGCCGACCCGGGCGCCGCGGCGGACCGTCGGGCCCTTGATCAGGTCATGGCGCCGCTCGGTGCGGCCCATGAAGTTGTCGTTCGTCGTGACGACGCACGGAGCGATGAACACGTGCTCCTCGAGCGTCGAGTACGCGGTGATGTACGCGTCCGCCTGGATCCTCGTCAGCGCGCCGATCGTCGTGTCGTTCTCGACGATCGAGCCGCGCCCGATCACGACGTCGTCGCCGACCGTGACGCGCTCGCGCACGCACGACTGGTCGCCGAGGATCACGCCCGCGCCGATCCGGGAGCCGGCGAACACGACCGCGCCGGTCGAGACGATCGTCCCGTCGCCGATCACGGTCGGGGCGAGCGGCTCCCGCTTCGTCGTCGACCGGGGCGAGAGCGACGGCTGCTTGCCGACGACGGCGCCCTCGAGCACCTTCACGCCCTCGCCGAGCACGGTGCCCGGGTAGACGATCGCGCTCGGATGGACCTCAGGCACGGAGAGACTCCGTCAGCCGGTCGAGGGCGCGCACCACGCGGGCCCCGTTCTCGGCCACCTTGCGCCGGTCGCCGTCGCCGGCGACGAGCTCGAGGAACGCCTTGCACTCGAGCTTCAGCGGCTCGGTGGTCGGGATCTTCGGCACGTAGATGTCGCCGGAGCGCGTCTGCCACTCGCCGTAGCTGTCGGTGCGCTTCCACGGCGCCTTCTCGTATACGGT
>DATFMW010000332.1:0-2234 GCA_035266765.1 Gaiellaceae bacterium
CAACTCGACCGGAGCGCCCGTCGTCGCCGAGGAGTGCAGCGCCTCGAGCGCGCGGGCCTGCCCCATCGCGTCCTCCCGCCCGAGCAGCAGCGGGGCCTCGCCGCGGATCGCGTCGCTCAGGTTCTCGAGCTCGAGCCGGTAGGAGTCCTGCCGCTCGAGCTCGATCCGCTCGACGCCGCCGTCCCGGCGCAGCTCGATCACGGGCGTGTTGCAGTGCCACGGGTCGTCGAGGAAGAGCGAGCCCTCGCTGCCGATCGCCTCGAGCTCGTCTCGGTTCGACATCGCGGTGCCGCAGTCGAAGGTGGCGATCACGACGCCCGGGAAGCGCATCGTCCCGGTGAAGACCCAGTCGGTGCCCGACGGCCCGTACCACGCCTCGCCCCACACCCGCTCCGGCTCGCCGCCGAGCAGGCGCGAGCCCGAGACGTTGTAACAGCCGACGTCCATGAGCGCCCCGCCCTCGACCTCGGTCCGCAGACGGATGTTGTCGTGGTCGTAGAGCCCATACGAGAACGCGGAGCGGACGAGGCGGAGCTCGCCGATCGCGCCGTCGGCGACGAGCTCGGCCAGCCGCGCAGTCTGCGGGTTGTGGCGGTACATGAACGCCTCGGTAAGCAGGCGACCCGTGCGCTCGGCGGTGTCGAAGGCGGCCGTGACCTCGTCCGGGTGGCGCGTGAACGGCTTCTCGCAGAGCACGTGCTTGCCCGCTTCGAGCGAGCGGATCGACCACTCGCTGTGCAGCGTGTTCGGCAGCGAGATGTACACGGCCTCGATCTCCGGGTCGGCGAGCAGCGCCTCGTAGGAGCCGTACGCGCGCGGTATCCCCCACTCCTTCGCGTACGCGTCGGCCCGCGCCTGGTCGCGGCTCGCGACCGCGACGAGCTCGACCTTGTCCGACTCGTGCGCCCCCGGAATCAGCTTCCGGTTGATGTCGGCGGTCGAGATGATTCCCCATTTCACTATGGAAGTCGTCATCTACGTAGACTCTCATACGTGGCGCAGATCGGCATCGGCATGCTCGGGTACGCGTTCATGGGCAAGGCCCATTCGAACGCGTTCCGGAAGATCTCGTACATCACGTGGCCGCCGCCGCTCGAGCCGACGCTCGTCGGCATCGCCGGCCGGAACGCCGAGGGCGTCGAGGAGGCTGCGCGCCGCTTCGGCTGGGAGTACGCGACGACCGACTGGCGCGACCTCGTTGCCGACGAGCGCATCGGGCTGTTCGACAACGGCGGCCCGAACTCGCTGCACGCCGAGCCGACGATCGCAGCGGCCGAGGCGGGCAAGCACGTCGTCTGCGAGAAGCCGCTCGGCCGCGACGCGGACGAGAGCTACGAGATCTGGCGGCGCGTCGCCGCGACCGGCGTCAAGCACCTGTGTGCGTTCAACTACCGCTTTGTGCCCGCCGTCCGCCTCGCCCGGGAGATGATCGAGGCGGGCGAACTCGGCGAGGTGCGGCACTTCCGCGGCCGGTATCTGCAGGACTGGGGCGACGACCCGTCGCTCGACACGTGGCGCTTCAGCGCGGAAGACGCGGGCTCCGGCGCGCTCGGCGACCTGATGGCCCACGTCGTCGACCTCGCCCGCTTCCTGAACGGCGAGATCGAGACCGTCGCGGGCTTCGCGCACACGTTCCTGCCGGGTAGAGCGGTCGACGACGCGGTCGAGGCGGCGGCCGAGTTCGCGAACGGCTCCGTCGGCACGCTCGAGGCGACACGCTTCGCGCACGGCCGCCGCAACGCGTTCCAGTGGGAGATCAACGGAACGAAGGGGTCGCTCGCATTCGACATGGAGCGCCTGAACGAGCTGCAGGTCTTCCGCGCCGACGGCGACCGCGCGCGCGGCTTCAAGACGGTGCTCGTCTCGGAGGCCGACCACCCGTTCTGGGAGCACTGGTGGCCGCCGGGCCACATCGTCGGCTGGGGCGACACGTTCGTCCATGAGCTCCACCACATGCTGCGCGCAATCGCCGACGACTCCGACGTGGCGCCGTACGGCGCGACGTTCGAGGACGGCTACCGCGCCGCCGAGGTGTGCGACGCGATCGTCCGCTCCGGCGAGAGCGGGCGGCGCGAGACCGTCGCGTACCGCGACTAGTGAGCGAGCGCTTCGCGCTCGCTCACTCACTAGGAACCGGAACTTCGCGACCCGGAAAGCGCTGTTTCCGGCTCGCTCCGTGCTCTCATGTGTGGGTCGGCGTCGGGTTCGGCGTGCCTGCCGCGTCGCGGCCACGC